>CALISP010000044.1 GCA_938041705.1 uncultured Cocleimonas sp.
ACAGGATCAGCAAGTTTTTCAATTACTCAGGCATTACATGCTTACTTTTCTGTGTCCGATATTAATCAAATACACGTAGAAGGTTTAGATAAAGTTGAATATATTGATACGGTAGGTGGGGTATTTGAAACTAAAGTTCAAGAAGGTGAAATCACGGTAAACCAAGAGGTCGATCGTATTTATACTAACGCACCTGTTCAGACTAAGTTGTTAGATAAAAAATTAAATCGAGCCGTAAATATACGTTCAAAAGGAAGTAAAACGACTGTTGTTTGGAACCCTTGGATTGATCTCAGTGAGAAAAGTGCGGATCTAGAAAATGATGCTTATCAGAGCTTTATTTGTATCGAAACAGCAAATGCTGCAGATGACGCTATTGTTGTTGAACCAAATGAGTCTTTTGTTATTGAGGCTGAATATTCAGCCTCGTAAATAGATTTATTACTTATTGAAGTGTTTTGTTTTGTTCTGCTTGTTGAAGTAATTCTTCAATATCAGGGTCAGCATCAGTTTTCCCGCCAATCGAAATTTCTTCGTCTGTTGCATCTCGAACTGATAGCACTTTAAGGTTGAAGATAACTTCTCTGCCACAAAGAGGATTGTTGCCATCAACTGTTAAAGTCTTGTCATCCATGCGAGTCACGAGAAAGTTCTTAGATTCCCCTTTGTCATTCTCCATTGTAATGGTTGTGCCTATCTCACGATAATCTTCAGGTACATTTTCGATCAGGTCGGTAAACACAAGAGACTCATCACGCTCGCCATAAAGTTGAGTGCAATCAATAGGCACTTCGATTACATCGCCCACAGCTTTGCCAGATAGGGCTGAGGTCACATCTGAAGATAAAACAGGGTTTTCAGAACCGTGCACATATCCGATAGGATATTCAATCTTAAGCAGTGTATCGTTAGTTTTCTTGTCAGTTATCTCATAACTGAGTTCAACTAATTTGTTTTCTTCAATAATATTATTCATTGGATTTCGAACTACAAGTAAGTGTGTTTTTTTTCGCTATTAAAAGTAAAACAGTAAACCTTGGTTAACAGAGTTACTTAATTAGAATATTGATACGCTAAATATTTTAACTGTTTCATCATCTTCATAACCTAAAACTATTCTGCCTAACCATTCGCCTTCTTGTTTTTTGCTTCTTTGTCTGATCAAAACTGTTACATAATCGCCACGACGAATCGTGCCTAAAATATCAAAGTCAGGTGCTAGATTCTGCGCAAGTTCACTTTTTGCAAATTGCTTGCCCATCTCCATTTCATTCGCGCCAGCACGTAATGATTTAGAAAAGTGTTCAATGAACATAAGGTAGTTTTTATTGTTAGAGTGCTTAATGAGTTTTGCCCACCAAGCTCCTGCCATCTCAAAGAGTTCTTCGTCAGTTCTATCAACTATGTTCATTAGGGGTTCTCCAAACAAATATTTTTTTAGGGGTAAGACTCAGAAGCAATCTAGGGTCTTTAATCAAACTTTTGTTAAAAAAACTATCGACTACTATCAGCAGTTCTCTTAACAAAAGTGCCTTACATTAAGTAAGGCACTGATTTCTTTCTAACTAAAATGAAGGACTAAGATTTTGCTTTAGTTACTTTCTTTTTAGCTGCTGGCTTTTTAGTCGCTGGTTTTTTAGCCACTGTTTTCTTCTTAGCTGGCTTTTTCTCTTCTTCTTCATCAACTAGATGATAAATAGGCGCTTTCCTGAGCTTGTATTCACCAGTCTCAGGATTACGTCGAGAAACAGTTAGTACATGCCAGTTTTCGTCATCAAGTTGCATCTTGTCACCACGGTAGTAGTAACCAGGCCAGCGAGTCTCTTCACGGAAAAGCGTGTGATGAAGAACAGATTCAGAAGTCAATATACGGTGCTTAAGCTCCCATGCGCGAAGTAGCTCATGGATATCTTTAGCAGCAATACCACCATCCCAATCTTCTGCAAGAAGACCAAGCTTCTTAATTCCGATGTTTAGCAGATTGTCGTTAGTCATGTAGCTTACACCTGCACCACCACAATACTCATCCATCAACTTCTGTAGACGATCTAAGCCTTGACGTGGGTTGATGTAATAAGGATTTACCGTGCCAGCAGTGATGTGGTTACGATAAACCTTGTAAGTTTCCATTGGTTGGTAGATTTGTGCTCTACGCTTTTCGATTTGAGTATCTGATATATTGATACCTTCACCTTTACCATCATTGATGTATTCAACAGCTGCTTTAGCCGCTAAGCGACCTTCAGTGAATGAGCCAGATGAGAATGCATGTGGCGTTCCACCGACAGCATCACCAGCACCAAATAAGCCTTGAATCGTAGTCATACGATTGTAACCCCAGAAGTACTCATCCGGAGAAACATCTCTAGGGCCAGAACACCAAGCGCCACAACCGGTAGCGTGAGATCCCATTACATAAGGCTCAGAAGTTGTTAGTTCAGGGTTTTCATACTTAGGATCAACGTCTGTTGCAGCCCAAAGTACAGCCTGACTTACTGTCATACCTAAGAAGTTATGCCAACCAATTTCTTCAAGATGAGGATCCTGGAATGCTTCTGTTGTAACCATGTATATCGGGCCACGACCAGCGTTTACTTCGCTGATAAATGCGTGGTTACGAAGACATGTAGGGATTGGCTCGTGGTCAATATATTTACCAACGATATCTCTTAGGCCAGGGAACCATTTTGATTCATATTCTTCGCCGTTACCGTTTTGTGTGTAGGTCTTAAGGTGCAAGAAGTATGCGCCCACAGGACCGTAACCATCTTTAAAACGAGCAAGAACGATCTTGTTCTCCATCTGCATCATTTCAGCGCCAGCTTCGATCATAAGACCGTAAGCAGAACCAGAAGACCATGGTGCATACCAAACACGACCAGCACCTTCACCAACAGAACGTGGCTTGTAGATGTTTGACGCGCCACCAGCACCAACGATTACAGTCTTAGACTTAAATACGTGATAATTACCAGTACGTACGTTGAAGCCTACAGCTCCACCAACACGATTTTCATCTTTCTCATCCATAAGAAGGTGAGTAACACAAACACGGTTGAATACTTGGTCAGCTGATTTCTTAGCAGCTTCTGCAACTATCGGCTTGTATGATTCACCATGAATCATAATCTGCCATTTACCTTCACGCTGATACGTTCCAGTTTTTTCGTTGCGCATGATCGGTAGACCCCACTCTTCGAACTGGTGAACAGCCGAATCTACGTGACGTGCCATATCAAACAATAAATCTTCACGAACCATACCCATCAAGTCATTACGTGCGTAACGAACGTGATCTTCTGGATTGTTCTCGCCAAAACGAGTACCCATGTAACAGTTGATTGCGTAAAGGCCCTGTGCAACAGCACCAGAGCGATCAATGTTTGCTTTTTCAGCGATGATTATCTTTTTGTCTTTTCCCCAGTATCTCGCCTCAAACGCAGCACCTGTGCCACCAAGACCAGCACCGACTACAAGTACATCGATTTCATCTTCAACAATTGTTTCGTAAGCCATTAGTAGTAGACTCCTTCTTTCATTACAAGCTTGTTGCTTTCAAGAGTGTGTAATCCACCTTCATCAAAACGAACATATTTAGGCTCGTTATAAAGTAATTGGCTATCGCGCATACTATCAGCAGGACCTTCTACAGTGTTCAGGTCAGGAATACCTTCGCCCCATGGCACAGTAGTGATTGGTGCGATTAGATCCCAGTCTTTCTTGCCATTACGGAAGATAATTCTCCAGGCAATAACACCTTTTTCTTCATCACGACGAACACGAACAGAGCTACCTAAAGGTGCAAAGTCAGCATAACCACGAACAGAAATAGCATTGTGAGGACATGCTTTAACGCATGAATAACATTCCCAACACATATCAGGCTCAATATTGTAAGCACGACGAATATCTGTGTCGATATGCATGATGTCTGAAGGACAGATGTCGACACATTGGCCACAACCATCACAACGAGTCATATGTACATAAGTAGGCATAAAATTTCTCCTAAGTTATTTTATAAAAAAATATTTTATAAATTTTAAATTATTTATTAATAGTTACGAGCTGATCCGCGTCTAATTCCTTGACCCATATTTGGTGGGTTCTTACCCATGTAAGTTGGGATGTCAGGAAACTTCGCTTGTAATGCTGCATCACTAAGATCAGGCATATCAGGTAAACCTTCACGACTACCATCAGCCCAAACCATTTTCTTTTGGAAAGCCGCTGCTGGCTTAAAGAACATGTGAGCAAACTTAGACCAAATCACACCTGCAAATAAGAAGGTGGTTGAAATGATAAATAGAGCGAATAGTACGCCGAACTGAGCGCCAAACATTGACCATATAACGCCAAAAGTACTCATCGCAAGTAAAGAAAGGATAAACATGTCAGCTCTTGGTGCAATTTTGTGCCATGGCTTACCTTCAGCTGATAAATCAACACGAATACCGAACCAGAACCAGTAACCACCAGCCATTAGCATTAATGCGCCAACATGCCATAAAAGCGTGAAGAAGCCTGCGCCTTCAGTAGTTGTTGGATAACCAAAAATTAATATAGCTGTCATAACAACAAATATAATAAAGCCGTACATAGAAAGTAGGTGTGAGATTCTTCTGTTAGTACATGAGAACTCACCAGAAGTTAATACTTCATTTTTCAAGGTATCAACCATGAAACCTGTTCTCTCTGAGCTACTTACTTTACGTGAAGCGTGCTTTTCTTGATTCTTTGAATGCTCAAAAAAGTACTTTGCACTTTTCTTATGCCAAATATCAAAAAGAACCCCACCAATAACAAAAAGAACCATCAATACTACATAGCCTTTCATTAACTCTGGTGTGAAAAAGTTCGGCAGTTCTGCGTTTAATCGTGCGAATGGATTGTCTACTAAAAACATTTTTATTCCTCCTAATAAATGTTGTTATATTATTTGATTCAAAAAATCAACACCGTAGTGTAGCAAATACTGGTGCTTACATGTCAATTTCTAGGGTATTTGACATGTGTATTTTATTTGCATCTATCAATAAAATTAATGAGGCATGTAAATATATAAAATAAATAACAAAATGATTCCTCATTGAATTTTGATTTGATCAAAATTTTGAGGAAATAGTCTTTTTCAATATCAATGCTGTTTGAATGATTACCCTAAGGGAAGATGTAGTCGCATAAACATCACTAGCTTTGCCTAAGTGTCAATTATCCTTTTAGACAACAAAAGGATATTGTTAGTTAAAAAGTAGGGGGGTGTCTTTTAAAGTTTTGTGAGGAGTATGTTCTGTTAATAATTGAAGGTTAAGATTTCGATGCTGATTCCTTCTATCCAATTTTTTTCATCATTAATAAGCTTATTTGCAGTATCTATATTTTCTAACTTTCCTGTTTTCCATAATAGGCGACTTACAGTAGCTATTTTTGAATTTAGTTCTTTATTAATAGTAGATTGAATATGTCTTTGAGAGGAGCTAACAATAATTAAGACTAGATCTGAATTTAAGTTTATCGAGATGGTTTTATTTCCCTCTATTTCATCATAATGGAAGTTTGTCACTTGCTCTTCTAATCCACTCAGAAAGGAATGAATGTTTTTAACGATATGAAACCCTGATTTTGGATTATACAAGCGGTCAAGTACGCCTGATCTTGGGAAATAACCTCGATCATTATCTGCTAATGTATCGCAATAAATCGAATCAATATTAAATAACCAGCCACTGATTATGGATTCTGTTAAACGTGCGCATATAAAAGACTCACTAGATAAGTTTTGTGCTGGATTGTCGGCGGCTAATCGCAAATGTACTGAGCTTTTTAAGTTAGTTTGTTGATTTACTTTTGCAGCCAGTTTAACCGTATTCCATACAGACTCTTCAAAACCACAACGTAAAACATACCCAGAAAAATCAGAGCTTAAGGTGTCATTTAATTGTTCAGTTAAGTATTTATCTGATGCGGTATATCCGTGATTTATTACATGGTAATAAGTTCTTCCAGATTCTAAAATATCAGCTTTGGAACGTAAAGCTGAGAATGTCAGCTCGCAGTCAATATTAGTTAAGCGCTTAATCGATGGCATTAAATCGTCAAGCTCATCTACAGGCCAAGAAATCTCCCACGAGCTTATCAATGATGAGATACTTTCTGATAACTCGGTCTTAAAAACCTCTAAAGGGATGCCAAATGAAAACAAGTTAAATTCGAAACCTAGGTTTGTCATTTCTTGCATTCGTTTTCGTCGGTTTAAATCAATTATGTCGGCAAACGGAATTCGCAGTGATTTAACTCCCATCTCCCATAATGCTAATAAGGCGTAATCATTCCGTACCCATTTTCTATCAAATTCATCAAGTCCACCTGATGGAGGAATTTGGACCATTTCAGCCCAATCTTGACGTAAATCAAAGCCCAAAATAGCAGCAGAATTTGTTACGGCATTAACTGCTGATACGTCTTTATTTTGTTGGCAGGAGTTGGTGTGATTTGGAGATTGCTCATTGCCATAGCAACGAACCATTTCAATGAAATGGCCGTTCTCATGAACATGAACTAATAGATAACCTAGTTTTGCTGAGTCGTTACGACCAAATTCAAGTGATGGCTCTACTCGAAACATCTCGCTATAGTCTTGCCTTGTGAAAGCGGTGGATGGAAGTAAGTAACATTGGCAATCTCCAACTTGGTTATACCAGAAGTGATGAACATGGCCTGCGAACAATGCTTCAATATTGTATTTTTCGATTAGATCTAACAGCCATTTTCTACCTTTATTCGAAAGATTATCATAGTGCTCTGACTCATCCTTATCAGCGAGGAAAGGAGGGTAGTGAGTAAAAATATAGATACGTTGATTCTTGGACTTTTTCAAAGTGGATTCGAGCCATGATTTTTGCTCTTGTTCCATCTTCAAACCAGAGCCAATCAATTGTGCATTGATGCCAATGAATACAACATCGTTATGCTTCACCTCAAAATAATGATCACCAAAATGTTCAGTCCATGCTGCTAAAAACTCATCATTTACCGTACCTGCAGGTCCCCACGGAATGTACTTGTCACCAACATCATGATTGCCTGGAATAATATGTAAAGGATGTTTTAAGGATGACATTTGTTCATGGAAACGTGCGGCAGACTCTGCATAAAGAATGCCCATAGAAGGTACTGGATGAACTACATCGCCTAAATGTAATACCATTGCTAGATCACGTTTATTAAGATCATCAATTACATAACGTAAGCGTCGATTGGCGCGACGATTAACATCAAAAGGAGAATTACATTCTTCCTCGTTTTCATTTAAATGAGTGTCAGTGATCACCGCATATGTGAATTGATACTTACCTTTTTGTTTTTTTATGTTTGCAGGGTTATTCATGTCTATACAAAAGGCCTAAAAGTATGGGGTGTCTTTTTATTACTAAGCATGTTCTTAACCAGCTAAGGGAATATTCTTTTGTTTGCTCTTTATCAGTAAAAAAACTGAGATTGCAGTCAAACTCCAAAAGAACCAGCATATAGGGCTGCGAATTAATATATTTAGACTGCCCTCGGAAAGCACCATGGATTGCCTGAAGTTATCCTCTAACAAAGGACCAAGTATAAAAGCAATTAGAAATGGTGCTGCTGGGAATTTAAATATCATCATGAAATAACCTAAGATTCCCATGATCAGCATTACTAATACATCAAAGCTACTGTTGTTGATTGCGAATGTGCCGTAAAGGCAAAGTACGACAACAATTGGATATAGGATGCTATTGGGTACTTCTGATATTCGACTGATGGCTTTTATTGAGAACTTGCCAATGATAAATAGATAGGCACTGCTCAACATGATCCCTATGAATAAGGCATAAATCATGGGCAAGTTTTCTACAAACATTAGAGGTCCTGGGCGCAATCCGTGAATCATAAAGGCGCCTAAGATTACTGCTGTTATGACATCACCTGGAACTCCTAAAGCGAGTAAAGGAATTAATGTCGCACCTGCAACCCCATTGTTCCCGGCTTCTGCCGCTGCAACACCTTCAAGTTCTCCCTTACCAAAGTTTTCTGGATTTTTAGAATTTCGACGAGCTTCGCTATATGATAAAAATGCAGCTGGTGCCCCACCAATTCCAGGTATTGCTCCTAGAACAACACCAATTAAACTTCCGCGAAAAATTGATTTAAAGCATTGTTTGAATTCTTTCATGCCAGCGCCGGCTCCACTCATAACTGCTTTATGTACTCTGCCTGAGGCATTTTTTGTAAAATAATGAATGATTTCAGGAAGCGCAAATAAACCGATCAAAACCGGAATGAAATTCAATCCTCCCATTAGTTGCCAATTATCAAAAATTAATCGGTTAGTACCATAAATTGAATCTAGGCCAATCGTAGCAAGCATCAAACCTAAAGCTGCGGAAATAATCCCTTTTATTAAATTGTCGCCTGAAACACCGGCAATGATAGTGAGTGAAAATACAATTAACGTAAAAAATTCAGGTGGCCCAAATTTTAAAGCGAAGCCAGCTAATAAGCCTGCCAACATAATCAAAGCTAGGTTCGACATGAAGTCTGCAAAAATAGAAGCATAAAGCGCAATATCCAATGCTTTTCGGGCTTCGCCTTTTTGTGTCAGTGGATAGCCATCTAAAACAGTACAAGAGGCAGCGGGTGTCCCGGGGGCCTTTATTAAAATAGCAGTAATTGAACCACCATAAAGACCACCTTTGTAGATGCCGATTAACAGTAAAATTCCAGTTACAGGTTGCATGGTGAATGTAAAAGGTAGAGCTAAAGCTACCCCCATGGGAGTTGTCATGCCAGGGATAGCGCCAACGATTGTGCCAATCAAGACGCCTACAAAAACAATAGCTATATTCTCAAAAGAGAGAAATAATGAAAACGCTTCATTTAAGTTATCAATCATAATTAACCCCTTAGCGTCTCAAAAATACCTAAAGGAATCGGTATATTAGCTACGTGAGTGAAGAAAAAATAAAGAGCAGTCGGGACTAAAATCGAAAATAATAATATTAAGCTCCAGCGTCTATAGCCCGCAAAGAGCATCAGGATTAAAATGAGTAGCATCGCCGGTGCAACCATGCCAAATTTTTCAATCGTAAAATAGAATGCAAAAAGCATTGATAAAATTATGAGCAATCTAGGCGTTCTTGTTTTCCAAGAGGTATGATCTTCAAGTTCCTCTTCTATATCTTCAGTATTTATATCTTCAACATCACTGTTTTGAAGTACAAGTAATAAACCCATGATGGCTATTATTACAGTAATAATATTCGGCCAAAAAGCCGGAGATGTGGTGAAATGCTGAATATTTGATGGAACCACAATGCCTTGTGGAATCAATATAAAATAGCTCAATGCACCAAATACAAGAAAGAAAACCCCAACTAGACGATTAAGCGTCATTTGCTAATTCTCTCAGTGATTTTGCATTGTACTAGTGATTGGTAGATAGCTAATGATTGCGCTGATTCATAGCTAGACATAGGGTGAAAGCGAAGTCGATCTTGAATAAAGTCAGAACCAATCATGTTTTTTAAACTTTGCCTGACGGCATCGCAATAAATATCACTTTCCACTAACGGGCCTGAAATTAAAACCACATCTGGGTGTAATAAGGCGTGCGACATACTAATTACATAGGCAAGTGCATTTCCTGCGCGCTCAAGACGCTTGCGAGTTTCTTTGTCAACAGATACGCCCGTATTGATTATTTCAGTAAGTAGTTTGGCTTCTGTTGCTGGATTTTTAATAGCAGGATACTTATCACTTTGAATGACAGAGACTCCCCCCGCTATTTGGTCGATCGTTTTATATACCTTGTCCTCATTATCCCAAACTTTCATATTTTCGATTAATCCAGCATTCGCTTTTGATCCGCGAATTAATCGTCCGTCTAATAAAATACTGCAGCCAATAGCTAGCGAGGCATTAAATAACAGTACGTTATCTTCGCCTTGTGTAGAACCAAAGCCATGCGCTGAAAGGTTTTTTGCGTTGGGGATACTCTCTAAATATATTGGAATATCGAGATGTTGACTGATAATTTCAGATACATTAACTGTGCCCCATCCCAATGCTGGAGCTGATCTTAAAATCCCTTTTTCTGGATCGACAGCACCTGTAACAGTTACACCACAAGCAATTAAACGTTGTTGATTTATGTCTGAGTTTTCTATAAGTTTTTTTAGTTCTTCAGCGCTTTGACGAAATACCTTTTCAGGGTCATTAAGATCATCAAAATGAATGCGGCGATTAGCTAACACTGCATTAGACATATCCGCGAGAACTATATCTTGTCGAAAGGCATTGATGGAAATACCAGCAACAAAACAACCTTTAGGCCTGATTTTTAAGCTGACGAATCTTCTTCCGCGCCGACTCGGGTCTTCCATTGCTTGATCTTCTTCGATAATTCCTTCGTCTATTAATTGACGGCTAATACGAGATACAGTGGCCGGAGTTAAGCCGATACGGTCAGCAATCTTTGTTCTGGCAATAGGTCCTCTGAATATGATTTCAGCCAAAATAGCTCGTCTATTACGGTCGCGTTCACCGAGATCATCATTGGATTGTACTAGGTTAAGAATCATATAAATTATTTAGTTGCTTGCTGTAAGCAAATAATATATTATTTTTTTTAGATGTCAATTCTAGTCTCAGATCATTTGTAAATGATTGTGTAATAGATTATTAAACTAAGTATAAGTTGGCACTAACAAACCCAATGGAGGACTCATGAAGCAACTTAAAAGAATAGCTGCCCTAGCAGCTTTGGTAATATTGCCAATATTTATGATGCAAGCCGCATCAGCAGAATACCCAACAAAACCTGTAACATTAGTATCGCCTTATGGACCAGGTGGAGCAGCTGATTTAGCTGCAAGAATTATTTCGGCAAATGCAACGGGATATCTTGGTCAAGGTATTTTAGTTGTAAACCGAACCGGAGCAGCCGGTGTAACAGGTTCAACATCAGTGGTTAAAGGAAAAGCTGATGGATATACTTTATTACTATCACGTGTTGGCTCTCAAGCCGCCGTGCCAGCTATGAATAGAACTATTCCTTATAAATGGGATGAATATACATTCTTAGGGTTACTTGAATTAAATCCATTTGTATTAGTGGTAAAAGCGGATTCACCCTATAAAACATTGGATGATATCAAAGCTGCAATGAAAGCAGGTAAGAAGCCAAGTTATTCATCTGCGGGAGTAGGTACTTTATTACATGTAGCAATGGCAATGGTATTAGATGAGTTTGGTATGAAAGCAGATGCTATGAAGCATGTGCCTTACAAAGGTGGAGGAAAAGCAGCAGCAGTTGTTGGTGGGCACGTAGATATGATGTTCCAAAATTTATCTGGTGTTATTGGTAACATCCAAGCAGGAAAAATGCGAGCTTTAGCTGTATCTACTCCAGAGCGTGTTGCAAGTATTGGAGGTGTTCCTACTGTTTCAGAAGCAGGATATCCGGGACTTGAAACTATTGTTGGTTGGAGTGGCGTTTGGGGTCCACCAAATTTACCAGAAGAAGTTGTTACTAAGTGGGTAGGTGTATTGGATAGTTTAAAAAAGGATAAGGCTTGGAATAAAATGACTAAAGGTCTTGGTTCAACTCCCTCTATTCGTAATCCAGAAGATACAAAAGCGTTTGTTGAAAAGCAATATACTGCATTTAAAGTATTAACTGAAAAACTTGGAATGACTATCCAGTAATTATAGTAACTACCCAGTAATATCCTAAAAAGAGAGAAGATGAAACATGGCGAAAAAAGCACCTAATATTTTGGTAATACAGGCAGATCAAATGACTGCCAAAGCATTATCACTGTATGGGCATCCTTTAGTGAAGACACCTAATATTGACCGTCTCGCTAAAGGAGGAACGGTGTTCGAAAATAGTTACAGTAATTTTCCGTTATGCGTTCCTTCACGAACTTCAATGATGGCGGGGCGTTTCGCAAATGCTCTAGAGTTATGGGACAACGCGATCGAAATGCCAGCGTCTATTCCGACGCTGGCACATTATCTTCGTGAAGAAAATTACCACACAGTTTTATGCGGCAAGATGCACTTTATCGGCCCTGATCAAGTTCATGGTTTTAACGAACGTATCACCACAGATATTTATCCGTCTAACTTTGCTTGGACGCCGGATTGGATTGTTGGTGAGAGGTATCGGCCAACAGGAATTAATATGCGAGCCGTCGTTGATTCAGGTGTTTGCGTGCGTGGCTTGCAAATGGATTATGACGAAGAAGTCGAACATTCTGGTGTTCAAAAGCTCTATGACCTTGCACGTTTTAATAACGATAATCCTTTCTTACTGTGGGTTTCATTCACACATCCTCATTCGCCTTATATTACTACTCAACACTATTGGGATATGTACGATCATGACGATGTAAAAATGCCCACAATTCCTGCATTTGATGAGGATGAAATGGACCCAATGAGTCGTTGGTTGCATTATGCTCATGGTGGTGATTTACATGATGTTACTGATGAAAAGATCCATGATGCAAGACATGCTTATTATGGCATGTGCACATATATCGACGATAAAGTTGGTCATCTTCTCGATACCTTGGAGCATTTAGGCCTCGAGGAAGATACTGTCGTGGTATTCACTTCTGATCATGGCGAGATGTTGGGTGAGCGTGGGATGTGGTTTAAGCAGTCTTTCTATGAATGGTCAGTAACGGTACCAATGATTATTAAAGTACCTGGTATGAAATCAAAAGAACGAGTAAAAGAACTCGTCTCATTAGTCGATTTATTACCTACATTTATGGATGTTTCCACCAACGGCAATGTTCCTAAACCGATAACTCCACAAGATGGTAATTCTCTTCTACCACTAATGAGAGGCGATTCTTCAGATTGGAATAATCGTGTGATTTCTGAATATACGGGTGAAGGAGTCATTGCACCATGTAGGATGATTCGTCGTGACAATATCAAATTTATCTACACACATGGTCATCCAGACTTAATGTACGATCTTGATAATGATCCAAATGAATTAACCAACCTGATTGGAAATTCTGATTACAGTGAAATAGCATTTAAACTTAAAGAAGAGCTTTTGTCTGATTGGAATCCTGAAGAAATAAATGACAAGTGTATTCAAAGCCAAAAGGAACGCTTGTTTATTCAAAGTGCTACTGATGGCAACCCTAATTGGGCCTTCTGTTACGATTCAAAAGATGGCAGTCGATTTATAAGAAATGATAGTGCTGTGGCGACAAAAGCTAAGGCGAGATACCCATTTGTTGAACCCACTCCATTCATAAAATGAGCAAAAAAAGACAAGAACAAAAGATACAATTATGTGTGATAACTAAGGAGGATTAAAACACCACTTTTCATATCTTTTGTTCCTGAAACAAGTCAGTTCCCGTTAAAAACTGATATTCACTGTTTATAATTATTAAAAATACAATTCTCTTAAGCTACTTTATTATTTATCTGTTTTGATTGCTTGAAATTAACAACATCATTCTTTTGACCCTCTTCTTTAGTTTCAAGAACCTCAACTTTCTTACCATGTCTTTCGTAAAGGAAGCGTAGAACTTCGTGACGACAGTTGTTGTATTCCTTACCTTCAGAGACAGCAATACGATCTCTAGGTTTTGGCATATCAACATGTAAGGTTTCACCGACGCAAGCAGCAGGCCCATTGGTCATCATCACAATACGATCTGAGAGTAAAACGGCTTCATCGACATCATGTGTAACCATCATCATGGTATTGCCTAAGTCAGCTTGTATTTCCATCACAGAATCTTGTAAATGTGCACGAGTCAAAGCATCTAAAGCGCCAAAAGGTTCATCGAGTAATAAGACTTCTGGTTCCATTGCTAAAGCCCTAGCGATTCCTACCCGTTGTTTCATTCCGCCTGATATTTCATCAGGGCGTTTGTGCAGGGCGTGATCCATATGGACAAGTTTCATATTGTGCTCAATCCAATCTTTCATCTCTGCTTTGCTTTTTTTTCCTTTAAAGATAGTTTTAACTGCAAGTTCGACATTTTCATAGGCCGTTAACCAAGGTAATAAGGAATGGTTTTGAAATACCATGGCACGCTCAGGCCCCGGCCCAATAACTTCTTTACCATTTAATATCACACCACCTGCAGTTGCTTGATACAAGCCTGCAACAATATTTAATACAGTTGATTTACCACATCCTGAATGACCTATTATTGAAACAAATTCCCCTTTAAGGACTTTTAAATTTACATCTTCTAATGCTCGAAAAGGGCCATTAGGAGTAGGGAAATCCATGTTAACGCCAGTAATTTCTAAATGAATATTATTCATTTTATTTTCCTCTTATCGTTCCTATAACCAAGACTGCTTTTTAATCCTATTAACGTAAAGATACTGTTTTATCCCATGATACTTTTCTTTGAAAAAACAACATTATTTGGTCAAGTAAGAAACCAATTATTCCGATTACAACAACAGCGACCATAATACGACCGAGTGAATTAGAACTACCATTTTGAAATTCATCCCAAACGAATTTACCTAGTCCAGGGTTTTGTGAAAGCATTTCCGCGGCGATCAAAACCATCCATGCAATACCTAACGATAAACGAAGACCTGTAAAAATCATTGGAATTGCTGAGGGTAATACTATTTTTCTAACATGTGTCCACCAACTAAGGCGTAACACATGACTGACATTTTGTAGGTCTTTGGTTACATTAGTAACACCAACAGCAGTACTAATAATGGTTGGCCAGAGACAGCATAACAACACAGTAATAGCTGAGTTTAAGAAGGACTTATCAAACCATGCGTCATCAGACGTTACATAAGTAGCACTAACAATCATGGTTACAATTGGTAACCATGCTAATGGTGAAACGGGTTTAAAAATTTGCACCAATGGATTAAGTGCGGCATATACTGTTTTGCTTAAACCCGCAACGATTCCAATCGGAATGGCAATTATTGCCGCTAATAAAAAACCAGCCATGACTGTGATGATGCTAGTAAGTATCTGATCAAAGAATGTAGGGTTGCCTGCATACTTTCGAGTTTTAATAATTGCTTCAGGGTTTTTAGCTAGTTTTTTGCTATTTCGAATCTCTTGACGTTTGTAGAAAGCAGTTTCTTTGTGCCGTTCATTTTTATGCTCATCAACTAAGGCTAAAAATTGAGAATAAACCTGCTTTGGACCAGGGATTGCACCCAAAGAAGTCACAACTTTAGGGGCTAAAAATGACCATAATATTAAAAATATTAAAACTCCAATAATAGGTGTAACCAATTCAGTAAAGAAGTTTTTAAAGTCTTCACTGTTAAAGATTCTTTGTTCGATGTTCTGAATGCTCATATTAGTTAGCCTTAATTAAACCTTCCTTAAAAGGCCCGCCCTAAAATAAGGACGGGAATTACTCTAGGAGGTTTATCCTTTGTCATCACCTTTTAAGCCAATATTGAATGACTCAATATAAGCATTTGGTTTGCTACCGTCGTAACTGAGTCCATCAATAAACTCTGTAGTAGCTGGTTTGAACCCGGATTCTGTAGAAAAGTCAGGAAATTCTTCTTTTTTTAATTTTCCTTCTGCAATCAATTCTTCTGCCGCAAGCTTATAAATTAATGGTTTATAAACTTTTTTGGCGGTGTCTGTATACCAACTATCTGTCATCTTCTCGTCGATCTGACCCCAACGTCTCATTTGCGTTAAGTACCAGATTGCATCTGAGTAGTAAGGGTAAGTTGCGTTGTAACGAAAGAATACATTGAAGTCAGGAATTTCACGTTTGTCACCTTTCTCGTATTCAAAAGTACCGGTCATTGAGTTAGCTATGACATCAGCATCAGCACCTACATAATTTGGCTGAGCAAGAATTTTTACCGCTTCCATTCTGTTTTTGTTGTTATCTTCATCTAACCACTTAGCAGCTCGAATCAGTGCTTTAACAATACGAATAGTAGTATTGGGGTATTTCTTAGTGAACTCATCTGTCATGCCAAAAACTTTTTCTGGATTGTTTTTCCATATCTCATAATCGGTAATTACTGGAACACCAATGCCTTTAAATACAGCCTGTTGATTCCATGGCTCACCCACACAGTATCCATCAATCGTTCCAGCTTCCATGGTTGATGGCATTTGGGGAGGAGGAGTTACTGAAAGTTGCACATCAGCTTGTAACTGACCTTTGATATCGCCTTTTGATGGTGCGTAAAAACCGGGGTTTAATCCACCAGCCGCTAACCAATAACGAAGTTCGTAGTTATGAGTAGATACTGGGAATACCATTCCCATTTTAAATGCCTTGCCTTTGTCTTTATAAGATTCAACAACCGGTTTTAACGCTGATGCACTGATAGGATGTACAGGCTTGCCATCTTTATGTTCAATGTGCTTTTTCATTTCAGCCCAAACTGAATTTGAAACAGTAATACCATTCCCGTTTAGATCCATAGAAAAAGGAGTAACAATGTGAGCTTTTGTGCCGAATCCAATCGTAGCTGCAAGTGGTTGACCAGCTAGCATGTGAGCACCATCGAGTTGTCCATCGATAACGCCATCAAGTAATACCTTCCAATTAGCTTGTGCTTCAAGTTTTACATAAAGACCTTCATCTTCGAAATAACCCTTTTCATAAGCAATGGCCAAAGGAGCCATGTCAGTTAATTTAATAAAACCAAATTTCAGATCTTCTTTTTCAGGTTCCCCAACTTCAGCTTGAGCGGAGGTTATGACAAATGTCGAAGCGACCGCAATGACAATTGATAACATTGTTTGTTTAAGAAATGATTTTCTCGAAAGTTTAGTGGTTGATCTAGTTTGCATAAATTTTCCTTTTTGTCGTCAAAGTATGGATAACTGAAACAATGCAATGCTCGTGCCAAAAAAATTAAAAAAGGAAATGGTATTAACTTAACTAGTTGATTTTAAATTTATATTTATATTTAGAGTATTTTATTCAACATTGTCCTCAGCATAAATATTATTTTTAGTATCCGTTAAGAGATGAGGTTGCTTCATTTAGGTGCATACTTGCTTCAAAAAGACCTTCTCCCATACCTTTTTGGATTTTAATTGGAAGTCTCTTTCACCAAGTTAATTATATATATATTGATCTATGAGTGATTTTTCAGGGTCTCTAAAAGTAAGCAAAAAAAATGACTCTCAGTAGGATTTGATTGAATTATATTTCATAAATTAGTAGCTTAAGTGGAAGGTAGTGTTACTAATAACAGCAATAAAAATATTAAAGAGGCTATGAGGAATGGGATTACTGCCTTAAATATACCTTTCATGACTAGATTCCGAATCGATTAGGATGGTCAATTAATTTCTCCAAAAATAATAGAGAAACAATACTAAATTTCTCAATTATCAGGTTCTTTGCATGAGCAATTTAGATGCCGATACTAAGATTTTAGATAGATCTTCAATACGTAATTTGTTTCTAGAGGCCATTTTACTGAGTGATGCATAAGCTTCTTCTGCAGTGATATTGTTATTCCTCATAAAAATTGCTTTAGCTTTATCAACATCATTGCTCATATCAAGTTTTGATTCTGCTCTGTACAGTCTTCTTTTTAAGGTTTGGCATTTATAAAATCGCGCTTTTGCAGCCTCAATGATGTAACAAATACGATGACTTTCAATTCCATCAATTATAAATGCACTTGCGCCATTGATGATCGTATTTGATACTATTTGATTATCACATTCATCAGAAAATATAATAATGGGAATTGGGGTTTTTGCTTGAATCTCTCTCACTGTTTCTGTTATTTCAGAGTGCGCATTTTTATAATAAAAAACTAATAAATCGGGTTCTACAGATTTAATGGATGCATGGATTTTCCTAAGGTTAATTTCACAAACGAACACAAGATAGTCATTTTGAATTAAGCTTTTTTTTAATTTTTTTAAACTCTTAGTCTCTTCAAATATTAATAAAACTCTATCATTCATTTTAATTTCTTCATTTGATTAGTATGAGTAGTGGAATGTTACATTTACTTTAAAGCAAACTTTATGCCAGTAGACCTTTCGAAAGACACTCCCCTACTTTTTAGGTATTTTGAGCAAAATCAAATCTTCGTAGATTAAACTTATTAGATTGGCATACTCCTTGCTGAAACGTAGTAATGAATGAATTACAGAATAAAGTGGTTAAAACTACTTGCCCTTATTGTGGTGTCGGTTGTGGTGTATTGGCATCATTAGATGAAGGTGGAGTGGTTTCAATTAAAGGTGATCCTGATCATCCCGCAAACGATGGTCGCCTATGCTCTAAAGGAGCAGCCTTAGGAGAGACCGTTAATTTACAAGACAGACTTTTATATCCAGAAATAAAAGGACAGCAGGTAAGCTGGGAGCAGGCGCTAAGCACTGTTTCGGGGCGTTTCTCTGAAATTATTAAAGAACATGGTGCAGATGCTGTCGCTTTTTATGTATCAGGACAGTTACTGACAGAAGATTACTATGTTGCCAATAAGCTCATGAAGGGGTTTATTGGTTCGGCAAATATTGATACAAATTCACGTTTGTGTATGTCATCAGCTGTAGCGGCATATAAACGAGCTTTTGGTGAAGATTGTGTGCCGTGCACTTACGAGGATTTGGACCAGGCCAATTTAATCGTACTTACAGGTAGCAACGCTGCTTGGTGTCACCCAGTTTTGTTTCAGCGCATTGTTCGTGCAAAAGAAACTAATCCACACTTGAAAGTCATTAATATCGATCCGCGTGAAACTCAAACAACAAGCGCTGCTGATATTCAATTGTCATTAAAACCAGGAACAGATGCTATTTTGTTCAACGGACTTCTCAATTTTCTTAACGAGTTGGATGTTGAAGATAGTTATTTTACTCACAACAGTACCAACGGTCTTGAAGAAGCTTTAGAGACTGCTAAAGCAACAGTACAGTCACTAAAAACGGTTGCTGAAGAATGCATGCTTGAAGAGCAAGATGTTCGTGATTTTTATACTTTATTTGCCAATACAGAAAAGGTGGTTACGGTTTTTTCGCAAGGAATAAATCAATCGTCTAGTGGTGTTGATAAAGGTAATGCCATTATTAATTGCCACCTTTTTACTGGTCGTATTGGGCGCCCCGGAATGGGGCCTTTCTCTTTTACAGGCCAGCCCAATGCCATGGGTGGGCGTGAGGTTGGAGGTTTGGCGAATCAATTAGCCGCTCATATGGACCTTGAAAGCACTGAAGATTGTGACCGTGTACAACGTTTTTGGAATTCTCCTGTAATTGCTAATAAACAAGGCTTAAAAGCAGTCGATTTATTTGATTCCATCGAACAAGGAAAAATAAAGGCTGTTTGGATTATGGCAACCAATCCTGTTGTAAGTATGCCTGAGTCAGAAAGAGTAAAAGCTGCTCTAGAAAAATGTAAATTAGTAGTTGTATCTGATTGTGTGCGAGAAACGGAGACGGCAAAAGTCGCTGATATATTATTACCCGCTTTAACGTGGGGTGAAAATAACGGTACCGTTACAAATTCTGATAGACATATCTCCAGAAGGCGTTCGTTTTTACCCCAACCAGGTCAGGCTAAAGCAGACTGGGATATCATTACTGAAATCGCACATTTAATGGGATTTGGAGAGCATTTTCCCTACCATCATGTTACTGATATCTTCCGTGAACATGCAGCTTTATCAGCCTTTGAAAATGATGTTACAACTTCAAGTCATCGTCTATTTAATATTGGCGCATTAAAAGATATTACATACCAAGAATATGAAGATTTAGTTATAAAACCTTGGCCTATAACTGAGGAATTTCCTCAAGGTACTAAACGACTATTTACAGATAGAAAGTTCTCGACCGCTAATGGCAAAGCAAAATTCATAAGTGTCATTCCTCGAATGCCAAAGCTTAAAACAAATAAAGAATTCCCGTTAACACTCAATACTGGCCGCGTGCGTGATCACTGGCATACAATGACACGCACAGGAGGGTCAGCTCGTTTGTCATCTCATATTTATGAGCCATATGTTGAAGTGAACCTACTTGATGCAATGCAATTTGGTTTAATCGATGGAGCTTTAGCACATGTTAATAGCACTTTAAAAACATCTGTGTTGGCACGAATTCATCACTCATCTAAACAGCAACGGGGTAGTGTCTTTTTACCAATACATTGGAATAATCAATACAGTGGCCAATCTAGAGTAGGAGACTTGATTCCTGCTGTTGTTGATCCTATATCTGGCCAACCCGAATCTAAGCATGCAATTGTTAATATAGAGCAATGCAATTTTACTTGGCATGGTTTTGTCCTAACAACTACTCCTAAAAAAGTGAAACTTGAGTTTGCGGATTATTGGGTGCGTGCTAAAAGCATAGGTCTTTGGCGATATGAGCTTGCAGGTCATCAACAACCTGAAGAATGGACTAAACGAGCACATACTTTATTAAGTGCGGGTACAAAAGATGAGAATTGGATTGAGCTTTACGATAAAGCCAATAATACCTATCGAGCAGCGCAATTTAAAGGTAGTAGGTTAATCAACTGTGTTTTTATAAGTGCTTCTGAAAAATTACCGCAGCGTGATTGGTTAATTAGTCTTTTTCAAAAAGATAAATTGAGTAAAGGAGAACGTGCGAGTTTGCTAAGTGGTAAGCCTCCAACAGATCAAGAAGTTACAGGGCGAATTATTTGCGCTTGTTTTAATGTGGGTGAAAAAACGATTTTTAATTCTATAAAAGAGAATGGTTTAACTACAGTAGATCAGATTGGTGAATGTACTCAAGCGGGGACTAATTGTGGTTCGTGTAAATCGGAATTACAGGGAATATTACTTAATAAAAATAGTTAGCTCGCTTCTGGTGCATTAACTACTAAAAATGCACCAGGATAATTGTAAAAAGACACCCCCCCCCTTTTTTGATAGTTTCTTATAGGTAAAAAAGCTATTTGGCTTTGGCACACTAATTGCAATTTCAACTCTAACAACATCAAACGGAGTTCTTGCGTGAGTTTAAGTACAAAACAAAATTTAGTATTGGTCGGCAATGGCATGGCGGGTATGCGCACGATTGAAGAGTTGATAAAGCTTGAACCAACAAAATATAACATCATCGTTTTTGGTGATGAGCCTTACGGCAACTATAACCGTATTATGCTTTCTCCTGTTTTAGCAAATGAGAAAACCTTAGAAGAAGTGATGCTCAATGATGATAATTGGTATCAAAAGAATAATGTTAATTTTGAGAAAGGTAAAAAGATAGCTGAAATTGATCGTATTCATAAAAAAGTGATCGCAGAAGATGGCACAGAACAAAGCTACGATAAGTTATTAATTGCAACAGGGTCCAAGTCATTTATGTTGCCTTTGCCCGGAGTAGATAAGGAAGGTGTGATTGGCTTCCGAGACGTTAAAGACGTCGATATCATGGTTGAATCGGCTAAAAAATATAAGAAAGCAGTCGTAATCGGTGGTGGGCTATTAGGTCTTGAAGCTGCTAATGGTTTAATGAAGCAGGGCATGAATGTAACTGTAGTTCATATAAACGATTTTTTGATGGAGCGCCAACTAGATAAAGCCGCTGCCACCATGCTACAAAAATCTCTGGAAGAAAAAGGCATGAAATTCTTAATGTCACATGCCTCTGACGAAATTTTAGGCGAGCAACGAGTGACTGGCTTAAGCTTTCAAAATGGAACAATAATAGAAACTGATCTTTTGGTAATGGCAGTGGGTATTAAGCCTAACTTAGAACTCGCTAAAACTTCAGGCATTCATTGTGAGCGAGGCATTGTGGTAAATGATGCTTTACAAACCTTTGACCCTAGTATTTATGCTATCGGTGAATGTGTACAACATCGTGGCAATGTTTATGGTTTGGTTGCTCCACTATTTGAGCAAGCAAAAGTTGCGGCAAATCATTTAGCAGAGTTGGGTTATGGTAGATATGAAGGCACAGTCACTTCGACAATGCTTAAAGTCACAGGTATTTCATTATTTTCAGCGGGTGATTTCCATGGTGATGAAGACACTGAAGAGTTGTTATTTACTGATTTTGCTAGCGGTACTTATAAAAAATTGATTCTTCGCGATAACGTTATCGTGGGAGCATGCCTATATGGAGACACTATTGACGGTAGTTGGTATTTTCAGTTAATGAAAGATGGCACGAATATTTCGGATTTTCGTGATTCCATCTTATTTGGTCAAGCACATTTAGGTGATGCAGGTCATGGCGATGAAACTCGTATAGTAGCGATGGCTGACAATGCAGAAATATGTGGATGTAATGGTGTTTGTAAAAGTGAAATCGTTAACGCCATAACTGAAAAGAAGTTGTTTACGCTGGATGACGTGCGTGCGCATACGAAAGCCTCAGCATCTTGTGGATCTTGTACTGGCTTGGTTGAATCTTTATTGGCTCATACGATTGGCGGCGACTACTCACAAGCGCCCAGCAAAAAGTCACTTTGTGGTTGTACCGAGTTAACCCATGAAGAAGTTCGTACCGGCATTAGAAAGCTTGGTTTAAAAGATCACGATGATGTACGCAAATCGCTGAATTGGAAAACAGAAGATGGTTGTGCAGTATGTCGTCAAGCGACTAACTACTATTTACTTTGCGAGATTCCTGGCTACAACGATCCTGAATCCCGTTTCATCAATGAAAGAGCTCATGGGAATATCCAAAAAGATGGCACTTATTCGGTAGTTCCAAGAATGTTTGGAGGCATGTGTACTCCAAATGATTTACGTGCGATTGCTGACGTTGCTGATAAGTTTAAAGTGCCAGAAATGAAAGTTACAGGTGGTCAACGTATTGATATGTTTGGCATCAAAAAGGAAGACCTACCTGCTGTATGGAAAGATCTAGGTGAAGCTGGTTTTGTATCAGGCCATGCTTACGGTAAAGCAATGCGTACCTGTAAAACCTGTATTGGTGACTCGTGGTGTCGTATGGGAACACAAGACTCAACAAGCTTAGGCGTGAAACTCGAAGAACTAACTTGGGGTTCGTGGATGCCACATAAATATAAACTGGCGGTCTCCGGTTGTCCGCGTAATTGTGCTGAAGCTACTATCAAAGATTTTGGTGTGGTATGTGTGGATTCAGGTTATGAAATTCACGTCGGAGGTAATGGCGGAATTAAAGTTCGAGTCACAGACTTTTTGGTCAAGCTCGATACCGAAGAGGAAGTCTTAGAATACTGTGCAGCGTTCAGTCAATTCTATCGTGAAGATGCTCATTACCTTGAAAGAACAGCCCCTTGGATAGAACGAGTAGGTTTAGATAAAATCAAAGCTGCTGTGCTTGATGATGAAGTAAATCGTAAAGCGCTTTATGACAGGTTTATCATTTCACAAAAGCCAGCACAAATAGACCCATGGAAAAAACATGCAGATGGTGCTGATGCAAATCAATTCAAATCAATAAAAATAGTAGCTACTGCATAAAAATTGTTAAAAAGGGTATGTAATATGAGTCAATGGATAAAAATAACTGCACTTGAAGAGATTCCTGTTCTGGGTTCGAGAGTAATCGAAATGGATACTGTAAATATCGCAGTTTTTCGTGGGAAAGAAGATAAAATATTCGCCATCAAAGATCAGTGTCCACATAAACAAGGTCCATTGTCGCAGGGAATCATGCACGGTGATTCAGTCACTTGTCCGTTACATAATTGGAAAATAAGCCTTGTTTCTGGAGAAGCCTTAGGCGCTGATGAAGGTTGTACTAATGTCTATGAGACAAAAGTAGAAGATGGGACTATATATTTAAAGAATTGATTGGCCTTAAACCCTCAGTCAACTTTACGAGATAATGTTCGAGTGAAGCAAGGATTAAAAAAAATGAGCTTCTAAAAAAATGTGGGTGTACTTTATTTATTGATATGCATATATTTAAAATTAAAAAAGCCTCATATAAATGAGGCTTTTTTAATTACAGAGTTAAGAACTCATGTTGCGATACTAATGACTAATCATCCACGGTCGCATTGAAGGGAATATTTTATCACCATTCGCCGTATACATAAGTTTGGAGGGACGCTTTTTGTGTTCACACCCACAACCTCTTTTTAACATTTCGGCATTCTCGGCTCGTGAATCAACAGTTGAATGTTGAGGCTCGTGCTGAGCGATCTCATTTCTTTCCATTCCCTGTTTTTTTTCTTTGTCCATTTCAAACAGTGATGGCGCCATGATAATTACTCGTGGCGACAGGGTTTGACATGTTGGACAACATGCTGGTTTTGCATGATTATCCATACTAGCAAGCTCATAAAACAAACCATGGTCAGAACATTTATAATCATATACTGGCATTGCTATTCTCCTTTATAAATTAATCTTTGTCTGGTGCCAAAGGCATTTCAACAGATCCATCTAAGTATTTTGTCGGCCCATCTGCGTTAGGATTTATGTCGAATTCGAAGATGTCCGTTGGAAGCCATAAAGTTGCACATGCATTGGGTACATCGACGACACCACTTATGTGTCCCTGGACGGGAGCCGTTCCTAAAATGGAGTAGGCTTGTGCACCTGAGTATCCGAATTTCTTCATATACTCGATAGCATTTAAACATGCCTGTCTGTAAGCAACTTGAACATCGAGATAATGCTGCTCGCCTTCCTCATCGACAGAAATACCTTCAAAGATTAAATAATCATCATACTTCGGAGCGATTGGACTTGGTTTAAATATTGGGTTTTTAATGCCGTATTGAGACATGCCATCTTTAACTAAGTTAACGCGCATATGAATCCAGCCAGCCATTTCAATTGCGCCACAGAAAGTGATTTCTCCATCTCCTTGACTGAAATGTAAGTCACCTACTGAGAGTCCGCCACCTTTTACATAGACAGGGAAATAAACTTTAGATCCGCGTGACAAATCTTTGATATCGCAGTTACCACCATGCTCACGTGGAGGGACGGTTCTAGCAGCTTCTGCTCCAGCTACTTTGGCTTCATCTTTAGACATACGTCCCATGTGAGCTGTTTCGCCGTAAGGAAGTGTTGCTAATGGAGGTACTCTTTCAGGGTCAGTATCAACTAATGCACCTTCACGGGTATTCCACTCATCAAGTAATTCTTTTGACGGCAAACAACCGATTAAACCAGGATGAATGAGTCCTGCAAATTCAACACCTGGGATATGACGAGAGCTTGTAAACATGCCTTTGAAATCCCAAATTGATTTTTGAGCTTCTGGGTAGTGTTCAGTTAAAAAACCACCACCATTCTGTTTCGAGAAGAAGCCGTTAAAGCCCCATTGACTATCGTCAAATGTACCGATATCCAGAATATCAACCACGAGTAAATCACCCGGTTCTGCACCTTCAACTCCAACAGGCCCAGATAGGAAATGTACCTGACTTAAATCGACATCTCTTACGTCAGATGCATCATCATTATTGGCAATTTGACCACCTGTCCAATCGATACATTCAATAATGAAGTCATCGCCAGGTTTTACTGTTTCAACCATTGGAATATCTGGATGCCAGCGATTATGAATCTTGTCATTTTCATAGGGCGATTCGCCCAGTTTTACCTTAATTATTGTGTCAGTCATAATAAACTCCTTTTGTAATTACATTTGGTTGAAAAGTGGGGGGGTGTCTTTTTAAATCTATACAGATAGATATTTCCTAATCTGTTCGGTATTCACATCTTCTCTGAGGTCTTCATGAATAAATTCGCCTTTATCGATAACAATAATGCGATCAGCAATGGCCATGGTGAAACTAAGCACCTGCTCTGAAACTATTATTGTGATATCGCGCATCTTTTTAATTTCATTCAAAACGTTAGCAATGTCTTTGATAATTGATGGTTGAATGCCTTCGGTTGGCTCGTCTAAAAGTAGTACTTTTGGATTGGTAACAAGTGCTCTAGCGATTGCTAATTGTTGTTGCTGGCCACCTGAGAGGTTTCCACCTTTTCGTTTTCGCATATCTTGTAAGACAGGAAATAGAGCATAGATATCGTCAGGGATTCTCTTCAACTTAGAAACCTCCATGCCTGTTTCGATATTCTCCTGAACAGTTAACGATGGAAAAATCATCCTGCCTTGTGGAACATAGGCAATGCCGTTTTCTACTCTTTTGTAGCTATCAGTATTAGTGACATCTACACCATCTATAGTAATTACACCGTCTGTAGATTCGAGTATTCCGATGAGAGATTTAAACAGGGTTGTTTTACCCATACCGTTACGACCCATGATTGCTAAGGTTTCATTTTTTGGTACGTTGAAATCTAGTCCATGAATAACTTCGCTTTGGCCGTAACAAACTTTTAAGTTGGAGACATTTAGCATTTGAATACCTATCTATTGAATTTCATGTGTTGTGTTCTAAATTAAATTTAAGCGTTAATGACCAAGGTAAACTTCGATTACTTTTGGATCTTTTTGGACTTCTTCCATATTGCCCGTTGCCAAAATTTTTCCTTGGTGCAATACAGTCACTTTATGAGCAATGCGCTCTACAAATTCCATATCATGTTCAATCACTAATACAGATCGCCCTTTGCATATCTTTTTTAATAGATCAGCTGTTTGTTCTCGTTCTTTCACGCTCATGCCAGCTACAGGTTCGTCTAGCATTAATAGTTGAGGATCTTGAATCAACAGCATGCCAATTTCTAACCATTGTTTTTGTCCGTGACTTAATAGACCTGCTTCAGTTTCCAAGTCATCTTGGAGCATGATTTCATTAGCTATTTCTTTGATCTTTGAGAGAACTTCATCTGAACGTTTGAACATCAAAGAACCGTAAACACCTCGCCCGTGAGGGTAGGAAATTTCTAGGTTCTCTAAAACGCTCAAGTTTTCATAGATTGAAGGGGTTTGAAATTTACGCCCTACACCTTCATTAACAATTTGATGTTCGGACATTTTAGTAAGCTCTTTATTTAGGAACTTGATACTGCCGGAGGTTGATTTTGTTTTGCCACATATCAAATCAAGAACTGTTGTTTTACCTGCACCATTTGGCCCAATGACTACATGTAGTTCATTTTCATCAAGATAAAAATTCAAACTATCGACCGCTTTAAATCCATCAAAGGAAACAGTTAAATCTTCTATCGCTAAGGTAAAATCAGTATTAGAATCCATGCATAACTCCAGAAATTAAAGGTTAAAAATTAGTTTAAGAAAATTACTAATACGAGATTTAAGCTGTGCTCTCATCTGCTTTTTCTTCAACAGATTGAGTGGACTCTACTTTTTTAGGTTTTTTTCCAAAAGGAAGTCTGTCTGTTATGTGATGGCCATAATCATTCCAAATTCCTGCTAAACCATTAGGAAAGAACATCACCACAGAGATGAACAAACCACCCATTAAAAACAGCCATAGCTCGGGGAATGTTTCAGAAAATGTGGTTTTGCCGAAGTTGATAAGTAAAGTGCCGTATACCGCACCAATCAATGACATTCGGCCACCTATTGCGCAAAATATAACCATTTCTATCGAGGGCACGATGCCAACAAAAGATGGCGACATAAAGCCCACTTGTAAGGTGAACATGGCACCGCCAATGGCTGAAACCATGGCTGAAAAACTAAAGATAAATATTTTGAAGTTAGAGACGTCATAACCAGAAAATCTGACGCGATCTTCCTTGTCACGAATGGCGAGCAATAAACTGCCGAATTTACTGGTTAAAATAAACCGTGAAATCACTATTACGACTAACAGTAAAAAAGCATTCAGGAAATAAAATATATATTTCGCGTTATCGGAGGTAATGTCCCATCCATTTAAAGTGCGTAAATCAGTAATGCCATTAATGCCACCGGTAAATCCTTGCTGCCCTACGATAAGGATCGTCAGTATCACAGCGATGACCTGAGTAATAATTGCGAAGTAAACACCACCAACACGGCGTTTGAACATTGCCGCGCCAATGATGAAAGCGAATAAAGCAGGCAATACCAATATGGCGATTATGGTTAGGGTGAGACTATTAAAAGGCTCCCAAAACCATGGTAATGACGTTATTTGATTCCAATCCATGAAATCTGGAATACCTGGAGTAGATTGAATTTTTGTGTTTTCTGCGGATGATGCTTCAAGTTTCAAAAACATCGCCATGCCATATCCACCCAAGCCAAAGAATACTCCCTGACCTAAACTCAATATTCCGCCATAACCCCACAACAGAACAAGACTCACTGCGGCAAAAGCGTAGGTAAGATATTTACCCACCAAATTAAGACGAAATATATCTAGAAACACTGGAAAGATGACTAGGATTAAAGTTGCTAATATAAGAAACCCAAAAAATCCTTGCTTACCACCCATTAATTTTTCATATACAAAGTTCATACTATCTCCAATAAAAGTTAGAAGTTGTCGTTAAGGATTGGTTTTGTACTAACGACGAACTTTGCTAGCAAATAAGCCTTCAGGCTTAAACATCAAAATCAGTACTAGTGCGAATAAGGTATACACTTTCGCCATTGATCCGCTGATAAAGAATTCCAATATTGATTGCGCCTGAGCAATACTGAAAGCTGAAACGATTGTGCCAAACAAGCTAGCTGCACCACCAAATACAACAACCATAAAGGTATCAACAATGTATAAGGTGCCGGTTGTAGGGCCAGTGGATGCGATAGTTGTAAATGCCGCCCCTGCAATACCCGCGATGCCACAACCTAAGGCAAAGGTATATCTATCTATTTTTTTGGTGTTAATACCTACTGCTCCACTCATTGTTCTGTTTTGAGTGGTAGCTCGAACACGTAAGCCCCAACTTGATCTGTAAAGTAAATAGAAAACAGCAAAAGTAACTACAGCAGTTAGACCTAGGACGAACATTCCATTTATTGGAATATCTATTGTTTCTGTTGGCTGATAAGAACCCAGCAACCAATCTGGTAAAGCAGGACTCACTTCTCTTGCACCAAATAAAGTACGAAAAGATTGCTGCATAATTAAACTTAAACCCCATGTAGCTAGAAGCGTATCAAGTGGTCTTTTATAGAGATGCCGAATTAAGGCAAATTCGGCTAAATAGCCTAAAATTCCTGCAACAATGAAAGCTGCCACGATTGCAAAAATAAAATAATAGGGCATGAAACTAGGAAAATAATTCTCAGTAAGTGACGACATAAAATAAGTGACATAAGCTCCAACAGCCATGAACTCTCCATGAGCCATATTTATAACGCCCATTTGACCAAATATAATGGCAAGACCAAGGGCCATTAATAAAAGTACGCTGAACAAACTAATACCCGCAAAACCCTGCATTGCGAATATTGAAACTAGTTCACTAGATGTGTATTCGTCCATTTGATTATCTCCGTATAAAATAGAACTTTTAATTTATGCTCGAAATTGATCTATCACTTTTTTAAAAAAGTAATGTGGGCAGCTTGCCCACATTACTCAGTTCTACATTAAGCTTATTGATAACCAGCTGGGAATGGATCTGGCTCTAACAATTCTGATTCATAAACAACTGTTGCTTGACCATCTTTGTTCCATTTACCTACTCGAGCAACACTCCATAAATGATGGTTTTTATGCAATTTCACATAACCTTCTGGAGCTGTTTTAAGTTCAATGTCGCCTTCCTCAGAAGCCGCAACCACTTTATCTACATCGAATGAACCTGCTTTTTCTACTGCAGCTTTCCATAACCATGGGCCTAGATATGCCGCTTGAGTCACATCACCAATCACACTATCCTCACCCCACATTTCTTTGAATGCAGCAACAAACGCTTTGTTATTTGGATTATCTTGGCTTTGGAAATACTTCATGATTGAGTAGAAGCCTTCTAGGTTTTCTCCGCCTATACCCAACACTTCGTCTTCAGTAACTGAGATAGTTAAAAGAGTCTGTTTCTTTGAAGTGATACCCGCTGCTTTTAACTGTTTAAACCAAGCAACGTTACTTCCACCCACTACAGCGGCGTAAATCACATCAGGTTTCTTCAAGCGGATTTTGTTGATTACCGAACCGAATTGGGTATTCCCTAATGGCTTGTATTCTTCTCCAACAACTTTTCCACCGAGCACATTTTCGATATGTTTACGGGCAATTTTCATTGAAGTTCTAGGCCAAATGTAATCAGAGCCAATCAAATAAAACGTCTTAGCTTTTTTCTCTTTAGCTACCCAATTAAGCCCATCTAAAATTTGCTGAGTGGCTTCTTGACCTGTGTAAATAACATTTTTCGATTGCTCTAAGCCTTCATAGAAAGTTGGGTAATAAAGTAAGCCGTTTTCTTTTTCAAACACAGGTAAAACCGCTTTACGCGATGCAGATGTCCATGCTCCAAAAACTGCAGCAACTTTATCTTTTACTAGTAACTTACGACTTTTTTCCGCAAAGGTTGGCCAATCACTGGCACCATCTTCCTGAATGAATTCAATCTTTCGACCTAAAATGCCACCCATATCGTTGATTTGTTTGATCGCGAGCTTTTCTGCTTCCTGAGCACCTGTCTCACTAATTGCCATTGTTCCAGTCAATGAGTGCAATATTCCTACAGTAACTGTGTCATCAGTAATAGCTAAGCCAGTGGTGTTGATTTCTGCTGTGGGGGGAGTAGCAGCAAAACAAGTCGCTGATAAGAACATGGCAGCGGGTAATGCTATTAGTCCTTTTACAAAAAATCGGCGCAAACTATTTGGCCGGGTTTGATATCGAGAATACTTCATTGTTTAACCTCTTTAAGTGAATTGACGTTGCAAGACATTTGTTGTCGAAGAGGAGTATCAATTTCTAGGCCAATAAAGTGAATCCGCGTAACACACTATTCATCTACGTCATTTGACCCATAGCTGTTGGCATAGAACTTGTATAAGAACAAAGAGAAGAGATCTTTTTACGCTAGGACGCTGCATCTGAATGCTTAGGCTCAATAGGGAGATATCTAAAAAAATGGTTAGCTTGGAGTTATTTACATGAGTGAACAGCAGGTCTTTAAAGCTCGGCGAAAATATAATCGCTGGGTGGCTAACGAAACATTAGAAGACTATGCCTTGCGCTTTACTGCTAAAAAAGCTCGTAAATGGTCAACATCGCGTGTCTCAAATACAGCCTTAGGAGCAATTTCTTTCTTGGCCTTAGAGGCTATTGGCGGGACGATAACTCTGCTCTACGGTTTTGATAATGCAGTGATAGCGATTATGGTTGTATCACTCGTTATTTTTCTGACAAGCCTACCTATTAGCTACTATGCAGCAAGCTATGGTGTCGATATTGATTTACTTAGCAGAGGTGCGAGTTTTGGTTATATCGGCTCGACAATAACGTCTTTAATCTATGCTTCATTCACTTTTATTTTCTTTGCCTTAGAAGCGGCAATCATGGCACTAGCATTGGAATTATTATTCGGTTTGCCTTTGAGTATTGGGTACTTAGTTAGTGCATTAATAGTCATTCCATTAGCCACACATGGCATCACTTTTATCAGCCGTTTTCAACTCTGGACTCAACCATTTTGG
>CALISP010000045.1 GCA_938041705.1 uncultured Cocleimonas sp.
ACATCAAACCAGCCTTTTAACATCGCAGGAGGAGTAAACCACCAAAGAGGATAGATAAAAATAAGCCCATCAGCCCATAAAAGTTGCTCTTGTTCTTTAGATATTCTGCTAGGAATTGTTCCTTGATGTAGTTCTGATAAATTTTCAGAATTAAGAACAGGATCAAAGTTTTCTTGATATAAATCTTTAACCCTAACTTCATGTCCTGATCGCTTTAAACCTGCAGTTATTTTTTCTAATAAAGCATGATTAAAGCTGTTCGAATTTGGATGGGTGAAAACGATCAGAACTTTCATTATAATAAGCTTGTTTATAGCAGGGGCGAGTATTCTAATTGAGTACACATAATTGAGCAAATTCTTGCTCTATTCTTCTGTGATTGGTACATTATGCTGTCTTTTTTCATGCCAATTATGCTGGGTGAAAAATTTAGAGTATAAAGATAAGTAATAAGTCTATGATAGTCTTGTTATTATCTTAAATACTAACCTAATAATTATTTAAAACTTCGGATATTTTCTATGTTTAAAGCATTTTTTGGTATGTTTTCAAACGATATTTCAATCGATTTGGGAACAGCAAACACGCTGATATACATGCGCGGCAAAGGGATCGTACTAGATGAACCTTCAGTAGTTGCTATCCGACAAGACCGTGGACCTGGCGGTCCTAAGAAGATTGAAGCGGTAGGTGTCGAAGCTAAAAAAATGCTAGGACGAACACCTGAAAACATCACTGCAATTCGCCCGATGAAGGATGGTGTAATCGCTGACTTCACTTATACAGAAAAAATGCTACAACATTTTATTGGCAAAGTTGCCCCGAGAAGAATTTTTGGGCCGCGTCCACGAGTTGTTATTTGTGTCCCATGTGGAGCTACTCAGGTAGAACGTCGTGCAATTAAAGATTCAGCGATGGGTGCTGGCGCACGAAAAGTATATTTAATCGAAGAGCCAATGGCTGCAGCGATTGGTGCTGGTGTTCCAATAGATGAAGCTGTTGGCTCAATGGTATTAGACATAGGTGGTGGTACTTCTGAAGTAGCCATAATGTCATTACGTGGCATAGTTTATTCTGCATCTGTTCGTATTGGCGGAGACCGTTTAGATGATGCGATCATTAGTTATGTTCGTCGTAACTATGGCATGCTTATTGGTGAAGCAACCGCAGAAAATATAAAATGCAAAATTGGTTCTGCTTATCCAGGCAAAGAACTAATGGAGTTAGAAGTAAAAGGTCGTAACCTTTCTGAAGGTGTACCACGAAGCTTTACCTTAACTAGTAATGAAATCCTAGAAGCATTACAAGAGCCTTTATTTGGTATCGTAAGTGCAGTTAAAACAGCGTTAGAGCAAACACCTCCTGAATTAGGGGCTGACGTTGCGGATAGGGGTATCGTTCTTACAGGTGGTGGTGCATTATTACGCGACCTTGATCGATTATTGATGGAGGAGACTGGTATACCAGTAGTTGTCGCAGATGACCCACTAACGTGTGTTGCTCGTGGTGGTGGTCGTATTCTTGATATGCTTGATGACGATAGTTTTGATTTCTGGGCTTCAGAATAATTACCCTAGCCCGAAGTTATAAACATAATAAGAGACCAGAAATGGGGAGTCTGTTATTTATAATCTAGATAGAGATGATAGTAAGCAACAAGGTTATCTGATTAAGTTTGGAATATTAGCCTTGGTTTCGCTTGGCTTTATGAGTCTGGATTATCGTGGCGGCCAGCTAACGCCTGTTCGTACCATCGTTACAAAATACTTTGTTTATCCATTGCAATACACTATTGATTTACCCTTTAGGTTCAGTAAGTTTTCGAGTGAGTTTTTCTCAGATCATAATGATTTATCAAATGCCAATCGTGAACTTCGAGCTTTGGTGGGTGTATATGCTGCACGAGATCAGAAATATTATTCTATCGCTCGTGAAAATCAACGCTTAAGAAGTCAATTAGATGCTACTCCTGCTGTGCGTGAAAAATTCACTTTAACTGAAATCCTTTCAGTTTCATCAAATCCTTTTAGTAAAAATGTTGTTATAAACAAAGGCTCTAACGATGGAATTTTTATCGGTCAAGTAGCGCTTGCTGGTAATAATATTTATGGTCAAGCTGAGAGCGTAACACCCAACTCTGCAGTTATTATGCAGTTAACTGATGCTCGTCATGCAATTCATGTACGGAATACACGTACTGGTCAAGGTGCACTGGCTGTAGGTGTTGGCAAGATAAATCGCCTTGAGCTAAAACATGTTGAAACCAGCATGGATATTCAAACAGGTGATAAATTTGTAAGCTCAGGATTAGGTCAACTTTTTCCACCAGACTTTCCAGTAGCTGAAGTTGACAGTGTCGCTTACAACCCAGGAGACTCGTTTATGCGGGTTGGTGCAAAATCTTTATCTGACTATGGTAAGACCCGTGAAATTTTAATGATTTGGCGCGCAGATTATTCGGCCTCAGTTGAAACCCTGGATAACAATTCTGAAAAGACTGCTCCACTCGAAAAACCCAACAAGGCTCAACAATAGCGATGGAAGAAATAACACCACGATTTACCGGTGCTATTGTTTTATCACTGATATTTGCGTTTGCATTAACGATACTTCCTTTGCGCCCTGAATTTCTTGTTTATCGCCCCGAATGGATAGCACTTACCTTTA
>CALISP010000046.1 GCA_938041705.1 uncultured Cocleimonas sp.
CACATCAACATCTAGAGTTCTTGAGATAAACTTAGTCGCACGAATACGTTCACGCGCATGTTTATTTTCAATATTCTTTAAATGAAATTTGAGATCAGGGTAACTTAAGTCTGTCTCAAAACCTGCAGTGATATTAATAAATGGATCACCTTCAAAACCTAATGATTCACTTTCATACGCTTTAGAAAAAATAATGCCAGGGAAGTCTACCCTTAGCTGGTCAACACATGATTGAATATTAACTTCTCGATTAATATTACTGCCTATATCAATAAAAACTTTAATATTTTTTTCTTGGCGATAGCGTTCGATACTTACACCAACTTCAGCAGAATCAGAAACTGCAAAGGGTTTTCCTACTGTGACTTTAATCCAGTTAACTGCCATTTTCTCTAAAAGTAATTCGGCAATTTTTTCAGCTAATGTTTCAACTAATTCATAAGAACTTTGCGCCACAAACTCTTTAACTAAGTTTGCTGCTTCTTTATAACTTAAGCCATATTGAAGATCATCAGTTTCAGCGGCTTGGCGATTATCCCAACCCATTTCAATATTGACGTTGATTTCTTGATTAATACGACGTTCCCACTCATAAACACCTATAACAGCGTCCATGCGCAGATCTCGAATATAAACAATATCCATTTGATTCCTTAAAATTCAGAGTAAAAGTACTACTTCATTATACTCGTAAGCATAACCCAGCTATAAAAAATGGACTATAAAATTAATTAGACAACAGTCTTAAAATTAATGTTATAAATATTGAAAAATTAATGGTATTTGCATCTAATCGGCGTTATTTGGCCGTATTGGTTAAAACAAGGAGAGATTGTAATGTATTTCCATTGTGAACTTTTTATTGTTATTGTGATCAAAACACAAGCAAAATAGAATTTTTAATCAACGTAAACAGAAACTTAAACAAAGTTTTTATCAAAACCAAGGAGCTAAAAATGAGTCAATCTACATTAATTAAAACAGCATTAACAGGTGTTATGGCAGTAGGTCTTGTTACAATGACTACAGCAGCTATGGCAAAGCCAGGCATGGAAAAATGTATGGGTGTTGCAGCAGCTGGTAAAAATGACTGCGGAACTAGCCAACATGCATGTGCTGGAATGGCAAAAACTGATGGCGACAAAGAAGAGTGGGTACTAGTACCAAAGGGCACTTGTGAGAAGCTTGCTGGTGGCGTAGTTAAAGCTGGAAAAAGCACAATGTAATAGATGTTATACTTTAAAAAATTGCCTCCTTTTTAGGAGGCAATTTTTTGTCTGCTATTTATGCATTATAATTATATATATGATTATCTAAATAATTAACAATACCTCTCGAGACCAAGAACCTAAGTTGCAGAAATCAATGTCTGAAAACGCTCAAAACTATACAACTAATTCTATTAAGGGCTGTGGCCTCGGTCTTCGACTTGAGCACTTTGATGAAATAGAACAGCAACAACCTGATATCCCTTGGTTTGAAATTTTAAGTGACAATTATTTACTGGAAGGCACTAGCCAACGCGATTATCTTTATAAAATAAGAGAAAACTACCCGCTAACCTTTCATGGCGTTGGTATGTCGATTGGTTCAACAGAGCCACTCAATATGGATTTCATGAAGTCTTTAAAAAAGCTAAAAGACGAAGTACAACCCATGTGGCTTTCTGACCACCTCTGTTGGACTTCAGCCCATGGCATGGTTACACACGATTTAATCCCCCTTCCCTATACGGTCGAAGTGGTTGATCATATTGTCGATAGAATAAACCAAGTTCAAGATTATTTGGGACAACAAATGGTTATCGAAAATGTCTCTAGTTATCTGCAATTTAAAGATTCAGAGATGAGCGAATGGGAGTTTATTAATGAGATTACAAGTCGAAGTGATTGCCGACTTTTACTCGATGTAAATAATATCTACGTGAGTTCACAAAATCATTTATTTGAAGCAGAAGACTATCTTAAAGCGATGCCAGTCGAACGTATTGCAGAAATACACTTAGCGGGCTATGAGGATAAAGGAACTCATCTATTAGATACTCACAGTAGACCTGTATCAGATCCCGTATGGGACTTGTTTAGCAAAGCTATAGATCATGTCGGTGACGTACCTGTATTAATTGAATGGGATAATGATATTCCACCTCTTGCGCGTTTAATCGAAGAGTCAGATAAAGCCCAACTAATTCGTCAACAGCAATTGACTAGAAATACTCGTTGATTTTTAAAATGGGTATATTGTAATAACCACAATCATATGAAACTTGAAAAGATACAACAGGACTTTATCGCTGCAATTTTTAACGCCGACAGAGATACAGCTATAGCTCATGTCGAAGGCGATAACAGATTAGATGCTAGTCAACGTTTGGGTATTTATCGTGGCAGCGTGCATGGTATTTTAACTCAATCTTTGGGAGATACTTTTCCTGTATGTAAGTCTTTAGTAGGTGATGAGTTTTTCGATAAAATGTGCGATATATTTGTAGATAAATATCCTCCCACTACTCCTTTTTTCTCACATTATGGTGACAAGCTATCTACATTTTTAGGCAATTTTGATCCTGTAAAAACCATTCCGTATATAAAAGATGTTGCAGAACTTGAATGGTCAAGACATATGCTTTGGCAACAAGCATCTAAAGAACCTTTTGATTTTTCACAAATAGCCAGCTTGAATGAAGAACAACAGGCAAATATTGTATTTCATATAAGTTCTAACTTGCATCTAATTAAGTCAGATTATCGTATTGATCATATCTGGTTTGCGCACCAGGATGATAATGACAATCAACTTGAAGATATCAATATAGAAAGTGAAACAGAAGTTAATCTCCTTATATGGAAAACAGATAATTCAATTAGAATGGTTAATTTTGAGACGAATACTACTAATAATTTGAGCCATAACTTTAGTGATAATTTTACAGATCAAGATTATTGGAGATTCTTAAATTCAGTTTCTGACAAAACCAAAATAACTGAATTAGCGTCAGAATTTGAAGCTATTTTCCCTGAATTATTAAATAAAGGCATTCAGGACGGTTGGATTGAATCATTTACATGCGATTAGATTCGTTTACAATCGTACTTCAACAGGCTGATTTAACACACAAGCCTATTATGGGAAGGATAACTAGGAGAGAGGAATGAGTAGTTTTTTTGCGAATATTTTGATGGGAGATTGCAAAGCTTCAAAAAGCATTTTACAACCATTATTGAACTTTGGATTTAGATTTTATGTAGCTTATGTGTTTTTTAAATCTGGTCTAACTAAGGTTGATGATCAATTTTTAGTCACTCAATCAACCAAAGATTTATTTGAATATGAATTCAGTGTTCCACTTCTTTCATCTGACGTAGCAGCATATTTAGCGAGTTACGCAGAACTGATTCTTCCAATTTTATTAGTTTTAGGTTTATTAAGTCGTCCTGCAGCATTTGCTTTATTTATTCTAAATGCAGTCGCAGCTTACGCACTTGCACAAACTGATTTCGCTTCTGCCGTTGGTCATTGGCAACATATTGTTTGGGGTGTGATGCTTGCAGTGATATTTGCATATGGCCCAAGTAAATTATCTATTGATAGTTGGATAGCTGACAAATTGAGAGGTCGTGACACTAATTTATTATTGAAATTAGTTGGAATAATAATATTCTCTGGTGTTGGTTATTTTCTGTTAAATAAATACCTATAGTCGTTCAAAACTAGCATAACAGAGCATATCAAACTCATAAAAAAGGCGACCATTTAGGTCGCCTTTTTTATGTATGAAGTTAATGTAATATTATTTACAAAAATCCTTTAAGAAAGCATTAAAGTCTTTCCCTAATTCAGGATGACGAGAAGCATATTCAACATTTGCTTTCATAAAACCTAATTTAGAACCACAATCGTGGCTTTTACCAGTCATGTGGAATGCATTAACGGTTTCTTGTTTCATTAACATCGCAATAGCATCCGTTAATTGAATTTCATCACCTGCGCCTGCAGGAGTTAATTTTAATAATTTCCATATATTAGCTGATAAAACATATCTGCCTACAACCGCAAGATCAGAAGGAGCTTCATCTTGTGGTGGCTTTTCTACAACTTGCGTCATTGGAGCCGATCCACCTGGCTTTAGCTTATGACCATTTACATCTGCCACACCATAACTACTTACCAATTCCATTGGAACAGGTTCTACCATAATCTGACTTTCACCACTCTCATCAAATAAACGTAGCATTTCAGCCATATTTTCTTTGCTGAGGTCTGAACTAGCTTCATCAATAAGTACATCAGGGAGAACTACTGCGAAAGGCTCATCACCCACTAATGGTTTAGCACATAGAACAGCATGACCTAGGCCTTTAGCAACGCCTTGACGAACATGCATGATAGTAACGTGCTTAGGGCAAATAGAGCGTACTTCGTCTAAAAGAGAGCGTTTAACACGCTTTTCTAAAGTTGACTCTAGCTCATAGCTCGTATCGAAATGATTCTCTATGGCATTCTTACTGTTATGAGTAACCAAAACAATTTCAGTTATACCAGCAGCAATACATTCATTAACAATATATTGAATCATCGGCTTATCGACGATAGGAAGCATTTCTTTAGGAATTGCTTTTGTTGCTGGTAGCATCCGAGTGCCTAGACCAGCCACGGGAATAACGGCTTTACGTATTTTTTGAGTTGATTTCATGTTTCTAGAATCCGTATTATTTTTGTATTTTTTATTTTTTAATACAAATGAGTTAGGAATTAGGCAAACTTATGCTTAATTATTAATCATATTTTAATATATCTAAGCACTTTTGTCATTACGCTTCATCTTAAAGTAGTTTGTATGCTATTCAATAAACAACACCCCCCTACTTTTGATCATTATCTTTTAATCAGATTGATAAAATCAAAAGTTATGGGAGTGTGTTTAATGTAGCTTAACTATAAAATTAAGACGTTTTCTTATTCAGCTCTCGTAAGTCTTTACGCAATACTTTACCTACATTACTTTTTGGCAAATCATCGACAAATTCGATTTCTTTAGGGCATTTATAACGAGTCATTTCTTCGCTGCAATAAGCATCTAACTCTTCTTTGGTTAAACTAGGGTCACTTTTAACGACAAAGATTTTAACCGCTTCACCTGACTTAGCATGCTCTATGCCTATAGCGCCAACCTCTAAAACCTTTGGATGTAAAGCAACTACATTCTCAATTTCATTTGGATAAACATTAAAACCAGAGACTATGATTAGATCTTTAAGTCTATCAACCAACTTAACAAAACCATCTTTATTAACGACTGCTACATCACCCGTTTTTAACCAGCCATCATCTGAAAGTACGTTGGCGGTTTCTTTAGGACGATTCCAATAGCCTTGCATGACTTGTGGTCCACGAATACACAATTCTCCAGGTACATCGAAACCTAGATCATTACCATCTTCATCTTTAACACATATTTCTGTAGAAGAAATTGGTAGACCAATATTACCGCTAAAACCCGTAATATTAATTGGGTTGATACATGCAGCAGGTGAGGTTTCTGTAAGACCATAGGCCTCAACTAACACATGCCCAGTCACTTCTTGCCACTGATTTGCAACAAACTCTTGAACTGCCATTCCTCCACCAAGCGCGATTTTAAGGTTTGAAAAATCTAGATCTTTAAAACCTGGGGTGTTTAAAAGACCGTTAAATAGAGTATTCACACCTGTAATATAAGAGAATTTTATTTGTGAAAGCTCTTTAACAAAACCAGGCATATCACGAGGGTTGGTTATTAAAACACTGTTTGCACCAATTTTAAGCGCAAACATTGCATTCGCTGTTAACGAGAAAATATGATAAAGCGGTAAAGCAGTTATAAAGGTTTCTTGTCCATCATCCAAATCCTTAGAAGCCCAAGTATAAGCTTGAAGCAAGTTTGCAATCATATTTTCATGAGTCAAAGCAGCACCCTTTGCAACACCCGTCGTACCACCGGTATATTGTAAAAAAGCGACATCATCATGTTTCAAGTCTGCATTTGCAAAAGCTTGATCTTTTCCTTGTGACAATACATCGCCAAAACTAATTGCATTTGACAAAGTAAATGCTGGAACCATTTTCTTAACGTGCTTTACTACAAAATTCACTAATAATGACTTAGGGAATTTTGCCATGTCACCGACACGAGTCGTGATTACGGTTTTTACATTCGTGTGTTCAATAACATCAGCTAAAGTATGAGCAAAATTCTCTAAAATCACTATTGCTTGTGCATCCGAATCTTTTAATTGATGTTCTAGTTCACGGTCGGTGTATAACGGATTAGTATTGACAACAATAAGACCTGCGCGCAATGCAGCAAATAATACAATAGGATATTGGATTAGATTAGGCATCATAATCGCAATACGATCACCTTTTTTTAAACCACCTTGATTCGTTAGATAAGCAGCAAAATCTCTTGATAATTCATCCAATTCTGCAAAGCTAATAGATCTACCAAGATTTGTATAAGCAGGTCGATCTTTAAATTCGGCTATGGATTTTTCAAATAAATCTGCAAGGGATTTATATTCACTCGTATCAATGAATTCTGGGACACCTTCTGGGTAACTTTTAAGCCATACTTTTTCCACGTCTATCTCCTTGGTTTATAATTTATAGTTGAGAGATCTTCTTTGAGAACTCTTCTTTGAAATTTTCACATCAGAGCCTAATCCTAACTAGTGTCGAGATCAGAACTTTGTTTTATTTGTTATTTTTCTGTATCTTTTTTCCCAAAAGACAATAGTGCTTCTTTAAAGCGTAATACAATTTCGCCAGCAGGCTCTATTTTTTTTATACCTGCGACACTTTTACCTGCTTGCCAGAATTCTTGTTTACCTGTTTCATCCATAGATGAATTACGTAGTTGAAATGCTGCACGAATAGTATAAAACATGCGCATCCAGTGTTTACCTTTAGGGTGCTTTAGCAACCAACTCGCAATCTTTCCAGGTTGCGTTCCCTGTGATTTGATTAAATCTGTATTTATAATCGAAACAGGTACGCCAGTAATTTTTTCGCTTAAAATTATATCGCCTTCATCAGCATCAATAATGGCTTGTTTGTAAGGCTGACTACTTGAACATTCATCTGTAGCTATAAAACGTGTTCCTAACTGACAAGCATCAAAGCCCATAAGCATTGCTTCCGCAAACTGTTTTTCATCACCAATTCCACCAGCACAGACCACAGGCACATCGAACACTTTTAATTCATCTAATAATTCTTGCTGGCTTTTAGCACCAGCGTGTCCACCAGCACGGTTATTGACCGCAATCAAACCTTGTGCGCCACCATCAATACCTTTTTGTGCCCATTTATGTTCTGTTACATCATGATAAACAACGCCACCATGAGGTGTTACCTTATCTACAACCCATTTAGGATTACCTAATGAAGTAATAAAAAATCTCACGCCCTCTTCTAATGCAATATCTACCCAAGCAACCATTTTATCGTGATAACGTTTTGACGACTTTTCTATTAAAGCATTCATACCGATTGGATTATCAGTGATTGCTTTAATATCACGCAAAGCCTGTCGAAAGTCTTGTTTGTGTACGAAGGTGAGAGAAACAGGCTGAACAACACCTAAGCCTCCAGCTTTTGATACAGCCGCAACCAATTCAAAGTTAGAACAAGGATACATAGGACCACATATAACTGGCACGTCTACTTTGGCATGTTTCGTAAAAGGGGTTTCTATAATTAAGCTCAAGCGTAATCCTTAGTCTTGTTGTTGTAATATACAACACGTTATTTTCAATGTGATATATACGATATTTAATTTACGTTGCTGCGATTGGAGGCGACAACAACCAATGTACTTTAATTGTAGCAACTACATCGCCATCTGCATCTTTTATTTCGGCTTCAACGATAGATTTTATAGTCGAATCAATGATATCTGGAGGATTAGCTTTGCCAGTTGCTATTAAACGGCCTCGCGCTTTCTTCAGATACTTGATTTCTAAATCAACGACTATCGCTC
>CALISP010000047.1 GCA_938041705.1 uncultured Cocleimonas sp.
CTTATTTATCAAACAAATAGGCTCATCGTCTAAATATTTTTGCTTTAACCCAGCAGCTACCATATCGGTATCACAGAGCAGATCGAATCCTGCTTCAAACCCTTCGAACGCTTTTTCAATAGCTCCTTCGCTGATACGAAGGTCCTCGACTATTGTCATATCCCCAGTAGCAATCAATATTTGTAATGCCAGTTCTTTTTCTAAAGTAGATAAATGAGTTAAGTCAACTTTCTTGGTGACAGCTTCAAGTGCTAATTTTTGAATTATTTTTGGATTTTTTTCGTATTTAAGCATTTGTAAGTTCATCTGTGACATCAAGACATCAGAAATGATCCAGGATAATAGTTTCGGCATTATAAGCGAAAACATAATAAAAACGTTAAAAACAAGCTAGCTTTTTATAAATACGTGACATCAAAATAATTTATTTTTTATAAATGAGTTTCAAAAATGATACTTTCTAATATCACTAAAAAATAGTCAGACAGTAAACCATATGTTCATATTCAACTTTGAACTGTATCTTTTATTAGCACTTGCTTGCTCACTTAGTTAAAATAGAATTTATTAAAATAGTAATTGTGAGCATTTATGTCTGATCCCGTGTTTGAAACTAATTTAAAGCGTCTACCTTTGCTTGCTCGCGGCAAAGTACGTGACATTTATGAAGTCGATGAAAAGCACATGCTTATTGTAACGACTGATCGTCTATCAGCATTTGATGTAGTGCTACCTGAACCAATTCCCAATAAAGGAATTGTATTAACACAGGTTTCTAATTTTTGGTTCGAAAAACTGTCACACATTATCCCTAATCACTTTGCTGACTTAACTCTTAAAGACCTTAAAATAAGCAAAGAGGAAAGAGAAATACTCGAAGGCCGCAGTGTTATCGTTAAAAAAATGAAGCCTCTACCTGTAGAAGCTATAGTTCGCGGTTATATCATAGGGTCTGGTTGGAAAGATTATCAAGCAACTGGACAGGTATGTGGCATAGAGCTAACTAAAGGATTAAAACAAGCAGAAAAATTACCAGAAATATTATTCACTCCTTCAACTAAAGCCGAAGTTGGTGGTCATGATGAAAATATTACGTTTAAGAAGATGCATGCTTTAGTGGGAGGATTTCTAGCAGATGAAGTAAAGCGGGTAAGTCTTCAGCTTTATAGTGAGGCTGCAGAATTTGCTTTAAGCAAAGGAATAATAATTGCTGATACAAAATTTGAATTTGGTCTAGACGAAAATGGTCGCTTAACTCTAATTGATGAAATCTTATCACCAGATTCCTCTCGTTTTTGGCCAGCAAACGAATATCAAATAGGAACTAGCCCGCCATCGTTTGATAAACAGTTTATTCGAGACTATCTTGAAACTTTAGATTGGGATAAAACTCCGCCTGGTCCACATCTTCCACCTGAGATTTTATCCAAGAGTGCTGAAAAATACCAAGAAGTTGCATCACTATTATTAAACTAAGCAAAACTTAAAAGGTGCGGTGTTGTCTTAAATGTGTTGCTGTATAGTACAGTTCGCTAGATTATGATTAAAAATAAAGAGAAAATAAATGAGTGCAACATTAGAAAACAAGCCAAAACTTCCAGGATTTATAAGCCTGCTGTTGGTGATTGCCTTGGGAATATCACTCGCAAAACTAATGTGGCTTGTGGTAACACCTCAACAAGAGTTAGTTCTTAATCCACAAAATAGCAACGTTGTTACAATTGCTCAAAAAGAAGCTACAAATTATGGCAAGTTGATTGCTGATCAGCACATTTTTGGGGAAGTATTGATAAAAAAAGCACCCATCAATAAAGTGACAAAGCCTGTAATCGCTAAACCTGTAAAGCCTAAAATTAAATTAAATGCGAAACTACAAGGAATTGTTGCATATAAATCAAAAGAAGGCTTTGCGTTAATCTCTAATAATAATGGCCCACAAAAAGTTTATAGCAAAGGAGACAGTATCCAAGAAGGAGTAGTAATAAGTAATATTTTCCCTACAAAAGTTGTAGTTGATAATAATGGCAACGAAGAAACTTTATTATTACCCGTAAAAAATGATGGTAAGAAATCACGAGTTAAGCAAACTCAATCTTTACGAAATTTACCTGGCGCCAATATAGCTAAACCAGTTCCTGTAAATAACTCTAACACCGCTAAAGCACTAGATTTAAATCAATTTAGACAAGAAATCCTAACTAACCCGGCCAAATTAACAGATATTGTTAGAGCATCTCCTGCGATAATTAATGGCCAATTTATTGGCTTTCGCGTTCGATCGGGGAAAAATCGAAAACTATTCAGACAGTTAAATTTTCGCGCAAATGACATCATCACTGAAGTTAATGGAATCTTACTCGATGACGCCAACAAAGGTATTGAAGTATTAGCCCAACTAGAAAGCGCAACAAGCCTTTCAATAAAAGTAAAGCGAGGCAATCAAGAAGTATTCATAGATCATTCGTTTTAGACCTATTCATATACTTTAAAATTTGATTTTCCACAATCTACCAATGTTTAAAAAACTTATATCTGCCATTTTTCTTCTGATAATAATTACTTTAACTAGTTCTTGCGACTCTACTAATTCTGACTCAGACCCTAAAAAAATTAAAACCTTACTTCAAGGTAAGACTATGGGGACGACTTATCATATTGCGGTCGTTCATTCTAAAGATACCGTAATTGATAAAAAGATACTCCATAATAATATCGATCAATTATTAGTAGATCTCAATAAACAAGTTTCAACATATATACCAAGCTCACAAATTAGCTTGTTTAATCAGACTAAAAATACTAATTGGATAGCAGTAAACAAAGATTTCTTTGAAATTGTTAAAGCATCACAAAATGTTAGTGAAATCAGTGCAGGTAACTTCGATATTAGCATTTCACCATTAGTTAATTTATGGGGCTTTGGAGTTAAGACTCATGATAAGTCTCCAAGTGAAAAGCAAATACAACAAGCTATTGCTAAAATTGGCTATAAACAGTTAGAGTTAAATTCTGAACAATCATCGCTCAGAAAATTAAATGCAGAATTGCATATTGATTTATCCGCAATTGCCAAGGGCTTTGCTGTCGACAAAGTAAGTCAATTATTAAGTAATAGAGGCTTATCCAATCACCTTATAGAGATTGGTGGAGAATTAAGAGTCAGTGGAACAAATCAATCAGATAAAAAATGGAGAATAGCAGTCGAACAACCGGATCTAACAACTACAATTGCAAAACATGGTTTAGAAATTACCAATCGTGCAGTAGCCACATCAGGTGATTATCGCAATTACTTTGTTGAAAAGGGTATACGCCGCTCTCACATTATTGATCCCAAAACTGGTTACCCAATAAAGCATAACCTTGCCTCTGTGACCGTTATTCATGATTCAACAATGTTGGCAGATGCATACGCTACTGCGCTATTAGTAATGGGTGAGAAGAAAGGCAAGTTATTTGCTGAAGAAAATAGTTTAGATGTATTAATGATTATTCGAAGCCCTAATATTGAATCTGAAAATGGCTCAGAGAAATTTGAATTTTGGAGTAGCTCAAAACTCTTTAAATAACTATTCAGATTAAAAAACACTTAAACCCTCAAAAAATCAATTAACAAAGGACACCCCCCGACTTTTATACTAAAAGTTAGAGGGTGTCCTTTGTGATTCTTGCAGACATTAAAAAGGGTGCTAATGCACCCTTTTTAAACGAAATAAAAAATATCTAAGCTATCTTCTGATCCAACTCGCCGCTAGCGTAACGTTGCTGCATCACTTCTAATGACAATGGTGTAATCTTTGAAGCATTACCTGCACATCCAAATGCTTCATAGCGTGCTTTGCAGATTTCTTTCATCGCTTTTGTAGATTCTTTTAAGAACTTACGCGGATCAAAGTTAGCAGGGCTGTCACAGAAGTGTTTACGAATAGAACCTGTTGAAGCCATACGTAAATCAGTGTCAATATTGACTTTAGCAACACCATTTTTCAAACCTTCAACGATCTCAGCAACTGGAACACCATAAGTTTGGCCCATATCTCCACCATAGTTATTGATAATATTTAACCAATCTTGTGGTACTGATGACGAACCATGCATAACTAAATGGGTATTTGGAAGACGCTCATGTATTTCTTTTATGCGGTCGATTCTTAGAATGTCTCCATCGGGCTCTTTAGTGAATTTATACGCACCATGTGAAGTACCAATCGCAATCGCAAGAGCATCAACATTCGTTGCTCTAACAAAATCAGCGGCTTCTTCAACAGATGTTAGCAGCATGTCCATATCGAGTTTGCCTTCTGCACCATGCCCATCTTCTTCGCCCATTTCTCCTGTCTCAAGCGAACCTAAGCAACCTAATTCACCTTCAACGGAAACACCACCAGCATGAGCCATTTTCACTACTTCGGCTGTTACTGCAACGTTATATTCAAAACTAGCAGGTGTCTTGCAGTCTGCTTCAAGTGAACCATCCATCATTACCGAAGTAAAACCTGACTGAATCGAACGCAAACAAATCGCAGGCTCAGAACCATGATCTTGATGCATTGCAATTGGAAGATGCGGATACATTTCGTTTGCTGCAAGAATAAGGTGACGCAAAAAAGGCTCGCCTGCATAAGAACGCGCTCCAGCCGACCCTTGCAAGATAACGGGAGAATTTGTCTCATCCGCTGCTTGCATAATCGCTTGGACTTGTTCCATGTTATTTACATTAAACGCCGGCATGCCGTAGCCATTTTCGGCAGCATGATCCAATATTTGTCTCATTGATATTAATGCCATGTTATTTCCTCATTTAATAACATCATAAAAATTATTCGATACATACTTTATCGAACGTGATCGCCTACTCGTATGACCTTCATTTGGTTAGTACCACCATCAGTACCAGCTCCTAATAAGTCACCACGAGTGATGATGACAAGATCACCATCACTTACTATTTTGTCTTCTATCAGGTGATCCACAACGATTCGGTTTGCTTGTCGTGAGTCTGTCATTTTTTCATGCATATATACAGGATATACACCACGATACATAGCAACCTTTCGACAGGTTTTCTTATGTTTAGTCATGGCATAAATTGGAATACCCGAACTAATTCGCGACATCCATAACACTGTTGAGCCCGACTCAGTTAAAGCACCAATACCTTTTACGCCCATATGGTTAGCAGCATACATGGTTGACATAGCGATGCCTTCATCAATCCGATCAATGTGTATACCTATACGATGTTTAGACTTTTTACCTGATTTTTCAGCCTCTTCACAAATATTAGCCATCGCCTCAACGACTTTAGCAGGATGTTTACCCATGGCGGTTTCACCTGAAAGCATGACTGCATCTGTTCCATCCATCACGGCATTTGCAACATCAAAAACTTCTGCACGAGTTGGAATCGTATTTTCGATCATGGTTTCCATCATCTGTGTGGCCGTTATGACAACACAATTCAAGGTCCGCGCACGCTTAATCAACTTTTTTTGCATTAGCGGTAAACTGGCATCACCTATTTCCACCCCAAGATCGCCTCGGGCAACCATGATGACATCTGATGCTAAAATAATTTCATCTAACACTGGCTGTACAACCGCTTCTGCGCGTTCAATTTTTGACACAATGGCAGCGTCACCACCTGCGTCATGTAGCAAAGCACGAGCTAAATTTAAGTCTTCAGCATTTCTTGGGAAAGATACCGCTAAGAAATCCACACCAATTTTTGCTGCAGTTTTAATGTCCTCTTTGTCTTTTTCAGTTAATGCTTCTGCTGAAATGCCACCCCCACGTTTGTTGATGCCTTTATTATTGGATAGAGCACCACCAACAATAACTGTGGTATGTATTTCATGACCTTTAACTTCTCTTACTTGTAATACTATTCTGCCATCGTCCAATAAAAGCTCGTCACCAGATTCAACATCACGTGGAAGGTCTTTATAAGCTATGCCAACACGCTCTTGTGTACCTGCATATTTATCTAAACTTGAGTCTAAGATGAAAGTATCGCCATCATTAATAATGACTTTATCATTTTCAAAGCGCTCGATACGTATTTTTGGGCCCTGTAGGTCACCTAAAATAGCCACAACTTTACCAAGTCTTTCAGCTGCATCTCTCACCATTTGAGCACGTTTTATGTGATCGTTTGCTTCGCCATGAGAAAAATTCATGCGAACTACATCAACACCCGCTGCAAGCATTTCCTGAATTGACTCTGGCGTGTCAGTTGCAGGCCCCATTGTTGCTACTATTTTTGTTCTTCTCATATTTTCTATAATTTTAGTTTAAAAAAAACAGTTTACACTGGAATTATGACACAAGTATTTTTACTCGGAGCGCATAGTCTTTGCTCGCTCTTCAAGCATCGCTACTACAGGTAATTTTTTACCCTCAAGAAATTCTAGAAAAGAACCTCCACCTGTAGAGATATAAGATACTTTGTCAGCAATGTCGTATTTATCGACAGCAGCTAAAGTATCACCACCACCAGCTACAGAAAAACCTTCTGATTCGGCAATTGCCATAGCGATTGTTTTAGTGCCTTCACCGAACTGATCAAATTCGAATACACCAACAGGCCCATTCCATACAATAGTACCTGCATTTTTAATTACTTCCACAAGTTCTGCTGCTGATTTAGGTCCAATATCGAACACCATGTCGTCATCGTTTACTTCATCAACATTCTTTATCGTTGCAGCAGCGCTCTCAGAAAACTCCTTTGCACAAACTACGTCTACTGGCACTGGAATATCACCACCATTAGCTTGTGCTGCAGCTTTCAGTTGTTTGGCTGTAACAAGTAAATCTGCTTCGTATAGTGACTTACCTACATTATGGCCTTCAGCGGCAATAAATGTGTTCGCAATACCACCACCAACAATCAATTGATCCACCACTTTTGACAAAGATTCTAGAACTGTTAGCTTTGTTGAAACCTTTGAGCCACCCACCAATGCAACCATCGGACGAGCTGGATTATCAAGCGCTTTACCTAAGGCCTCTAATTCGCCCGATAATAAAGGCCCAGCACAAGCCGTAGGAGCAAATTTACCAACACCGTGCGTTGATGCTTGTGCTCGATGCGCTGTACCGAAAGCATCCATAACATAAATATCACAAAGGTCTGCGTATTGCTTTGATAGGCTTTCATCATTGGCTTTTTCACCAACGTTAAAACGAACATTTTCTAATAAAACGACTTCGCCATTGGCAATATCTGAGGAATTACCAACATAATCAGAAACTAGTTTCACCTCAGCACCTAACAAATCACCTAGATAATCAGCGACAGGAGCTAAAGAATACTGCTCTTCAGGAGAACCTTCTGTTGGTCTACCTAAATGAGACATAATCATGACCTTTGCGCCTGCATTTCTTGCCGCTTCAATCGTAGGTAGCGAAGCGCGAATACGCTTATCAGAAGTTACCTTTCCATCTTTAATAGGTACGTTTAAATCTTGTCGAATGAGCACGCGTTTGCCTGCAAGATCTAGATCAATCATTTTGATTACAGACATTGAGATTATCCTTTTAGATTATTATTAATAAGTTACATGTTGTGAATTACATGCTACTAATTATTTGCGTCAATTATTATTAAATAAATAATCTGAAACACTCTTAACTAAGATTTTTTAATAAAAAAACATCAAAAGTAAGGAGGTGCCATTTTCAAATCATTTATTTAATAAATTCACGGATAATCGTTTTGAACGACTATCCGCAAATCTTTTAAACTTCTTTCTCTAAATTAAGCAGAAACATGCTCAACAAGACGAAGCATATTACATGTGTAACCGTATTCGTTATCGTACCAAGATACTAATTTTACGAAAGTATCATCTAGTGCAATACCTGCTCCAGCATCAAAGATAGACGATGCGCTAATACCACGGAAGTCAGAAGAAACCACTTTGTCTTCTGTGTATTGCAACGTACCTTTCATTGTAGTTTCTGAAGCTTCTTTAACCTTTGCACAAATTTCTTCGTAAGTAGCTGGCTTATCTAGTTCACAAGTAAGATCAACTACAGAAACATCAACTGAAGGAATGCGGAAAGCCATACCTGTTAGTTTGCCGTTAAGCTCAGGTAAAACAACACCAACAGCTTTAGCTGCACCAGTTGAAGATGGGATAATATTTTCAAATACCGCACGACCACCACGCCAGTCTTTGTTGGATGGTCCATCAACTGCTTTTTGTGAAGCTGTTGCAGCATGAACTGTAGTCATCAAACCGCGCTTAAGACCCCAATTGTCATGAATGATTTTTGCGATAGGAGCAAGACAGTTAGTAGTACAAGATGCGGCAGAAACAATCTTTTGCCCTGCATATTCTTCATGATTAACACCATAAACAAACATCGGTGTTCCATCTTTAGATGGAGCAGATTGAACCACTTTCTTCGCACCAGCATCGATATGAGCCTGACAGCTTTCTTCAGTCAAGAAGAATCCCGTACAATCAAGAACGATTTCTGCACCGACTTCATCCCACTTAAGATCTGCAGGATTGCGCTCTGCTGTGATGCGAATCTTTTTACCATCTACAGTGAAAGATGTATCATCAAATCCTTCAACTTCACCGTCAAAACGACCGTGTGCTGTATCATACTTAAGCATGTACGCAAGATAGTCGTTATCTAGTAAATCGTTAATACCTACTACTTCTAAATTAGGGAAGTCTTTTTTAATTGCACGGAATACCATGCGTCCGATACGTCCAAAACCGTTAATGCCGACTTTAGTTGTCATGCGTTTCTCCTATAAATATGGTTAAAATTGAATAAATAATTAATAATTTGACTAAAAATAATGCCCCAAACGTTAACAAAAAATGGAGCTATTTTACAAAGTTGAATCAAGCAACTTCGTTAATGGTTTTAACAACATTATCAACAGTAATACCGAAGTATTCGAAGAGCTCTGGTGCTGGAGCAGACTCACCAAAAGTAGACATTCCAATCACTTTACCTTGCAAGCCAACATATTTCCACCAGCCATCCATTATTGCTGCTTCTACAGCTACTCGAGCAGTAACTGCTGTTGGCAGAACAGACTCCTTATATTCATCACTTTGAGCTTCATAAGCATCAACTGATGGCATCGAAACGACTCGTACTTTTTTATCAGAAACTACAGCAGCCTTAACAGCTAAATCAACTTCAGACCCCGTCGCGATAACAATAACGTCAGGCATGCCGTCAGTATCTACAAGAATATAACCACCCTTTTCGATATTTATTATTTGCTCAGCATTGCGTGTTTGATGAGCTAGGTTTTGACGTGAATAAATTAAAGTCGAAGGACCCGTTTTACGTTCAATCGCTACTTTCCAAGAAACAGCAGTCTCAACTGCATCACAAGTTCTCCAAACAGCCATGTTTGGAATCATGCGTAGTGTTGGAATCTGCTCAACTGCTTGGTGTGTTGGACCATCTTCGCCTAAACCAATCGAATCATGCGTATAAACAAAAATCGTTTGAATCTTCATCAATGCAGCCATGCGAAGAGCATTGCGGGCATATTCTGAGAACATTAAGAAAGTCGCACCGTAGGGCAATAAACCGCCGTGCAAAGTAACGCCATTCATAATTGCCGACATACCAAATTCACGTACGCCGTATGATATATAGTTACCCGCAAAATTCATTGCATCTGAACCATTATTATCATTAAGCTTGATGCTTGATTCGCTAAAGGTATTATTTGATGGTGTTAAATCAGCTGATCCGCCTAAAAACTCTGGTAGTGCAGGCGAAAAGGCATTTAATGCCATTTTTGATGAGATTCGTGTTGCTTGGGTAGGCGCTGCTTCATTTATTTCCGCGATTTTTTTATTCGCGAAGTTCTTCCAATCAGCCGGCAAATCACCTGCCATACGACGCTCAAATTCAGCTGACTCTGCAGGATAAGCGGCTTTATATGCTACAAATTTTTCATTCCATGCATTTTCAGAAGCATTCCCAGCTTCTTTAGCATTCCAACCAGCATATACGTCTTCAGGTATTAAGAATGGCTCGTGATTCCAACCGAGGTGCTCACGTGTTGCAGCAATTTCATCAGCACCCAGTGCTTCTCCATGTACGTGATGTCCGCCACCTTTGTTTGGTGCGCCTTTACCAATAACTGTTTTACAACAAATCATTGAAGGTTTGCCTGTTTCAGCTATCGCTGCTTCAGTTGCTTTTTTGATTGCTTCTGGATCGTGTCCATCAATAGATTGTACGTGCCAGTTGTACGCCTCAAAACGTGCTGGAGTATCATCAACAAACCAACCATCGACGTTACCGTCGATTGAAATATTATTGTCATCGTAGAAACAGATCAGTTTACCTAGCCCGAATGATCCTGCTAATGAACATGCTTCATGCGAGATTCCTTCCATCAAACAACCATCACCTAAAAATACATAGGTATTATGATCAACGATCTCATGACCACCTTTGTTGAATTGCGCCGCCATAACTTTTTCAGCTAAAGCAAAACCAACTGCATTGGCTATCCCTTGTCCTAATGGGCCTGTCGTTGTTTCAATACCAGGAGCATAACCATATTCAGGATGACCAGGTGTCTTTGAATGTAGTTTACGAAAAGCTTTAAGATCTTCAATCCCTAACTCATAGCCCGTTAAATGCAATACCGAATAAGGCAACATAGAACCATGTCCATTTGACATGATAAATCGATCGCGATCCGCCCAATTTGGGTTTGTAGGGTTGTGCTTCATAAAATCGTTGTAAAGCACTTCTGCAATATCAGCCATTCCCATAGGTGCACCAGGGTGACCTGAATTAGGAATTTGAATCGAATCCATAGTTAAAGCACGGATGGCGTTTGCGAGGGTTGCGCGATCAGACATTAATACTCTCCTTGAGAGATTTAATTAATAAAAACAGGATATAAATGTATAAAAAGTAGGGGGGTGTACTTTTTATACATAGGAATAAAATGTAATTGCGGATTTTACCCTAGATACTTAATATTGCATCTGCTAAATGGCCGTTTTTTTCATTAATTAAGTGTAATTTAGCTATACAATAGATTACTCAGCTAATTTGAGCTAGAGAATGATCCTCTTCAAACTCACTCACATCATTAAATAACGTCAATATGATGCCGTAAAAAGCAATAAAACGCATAAATAACCACCTAAAAGTAAAAAACATCGTATAAACACTACAAAATCTAAGCAAACTAGTATAGAATTCTTCGCCCAATGTCTGAGGAGCGTTGCAATCTAAATTTCTTCACGAGTTTTTAACTTTTGAATGAACACTTTAGGCTAGGCTCAGACAGTTTCAAATTTGCAACGACGCTCAGCTAATATTTAAGGAGAACTTAATATGGCTGGGAATCATTTATTCACATCCGAGTCGGTTTCTGGGGGGCACCCCGATAAATTGGCAGATCAGGTTTCTGATGCTGTCCTTGACGCAATTCTAGAACAAGATAAAGATGCACGTGTAGCCTGTGAGACTATGGCTAAAACGGGCATGATTATTCTTGCCGGAGAAGTTACCACTAGTGCTGTAATCGATTACGAAGCAATTGTTCGTAAAACAGTAACTGAGATCGGTTACAACAGCTCTGAAATTGGTTTTGACGGAGAGTCAATTGCTGTACTTAACGCGCTTGGCCAACAATCACCTGATATCGCAATGGGTGTTGACCGTGAAGATAAAGAATCACAAGGTGCTGGGGATCAAGGCCTAATGTTTGGTTACGCAAGTAACGAGACTGATGTTCTAATGCCCGCACCAATCACTTACTCTCACCTATTGGTTGAGAAGCAAGCTGAGCTAATGAAAAATGGCAAACTACCTTTCTTACGTCCAGATGCAAAAAGCCAAGTAACTTTTCGATATGAAGGCGACAAGCCAGTGTCAATTGATGCAGTAGTTTTATCTACTCAACATAGCCCTGATGTTAGCCAAGCTGATCTTCAAGAAGCTATTATGGAAGAAATTATTAAACCAGTTCTTCCAGCTGAATGGTTAACTTCAGAAACTCTTTACCACATTAACCCAACCGGCCAATTTATTATCGGTGGTCCCGTAGGTGATTGTGGATTAACGGGTCGTAAAATCATTGTTGATACTTACGGTGGAATGGCTCGTCACGGTGGCGGTGCATTCTCTGGTAAAGACCCATCAAAAGTTGATCGTTCTGCTGCATACGCTGGTCGTTATGTTGCAAAGAACATCGTTGCTGCTGGTCTTGCTGAGCGCTGTGAAATTCAGGTTTCTTACGCTATTGGTGTTGCTGAGCCTACGTCGATTTCTATCGAGACGTTTGGCACTGGCATAATCTCTGACGAGAAAATCGAAGCAATGGTTCGTGAGCATTTCGACCTTCGTCCTTTCGGCATCATGACAATGTTAGATTTACTTCAGCCTATTTACCAACAAACTGCTGCTTATGGTCATTTCGGCCGTGAAAATATCGGTTTACCTTGGGAAAAGACGGATAGAGCTGAAGCATTGAAAGCTAGTGTTTAAAAATA
>CALISP010000048.1 GCA_938041705.1 uncultured Cocleimonas sp.
GTCAGTAAAATCAGCTAATAACTGCAAAACTGATCTAACTTCTATATCTTGGAAGTTTAAAGATAATTTTTTTCCTTTATAAGCTTTTTGCTTTTTAACTAAAGGATTAACAATCTTCTTAGGTTTAACCTTTTTTAAATCTACTAAAAAGTCTCTACCGTCACGTGACGTGTCATATTCAAATGCTGAATTAGCACTCAATTTAATTTTTACATCTCTACCACTTCTTGCAATATCAATATAAGAAGCTGGAGTTGCAAAATCCAATACGTCAATCCGCTTCTTTGGTTGACGTGCCTTAACATTCTTCAATGTTAAAACAATACTATTTCCAATTTTACGTGTTTCTACAACGGTTGATGGATGAGGCAATTTAATAACTGCACGCCCTCCTCCCTGTTGTGTTCTTTTGAAATCCACATTACCCAACATACTTGCATGATGAGTTGCTCTACTAGGTGCTGGTTTAGGTATTACTCTTTTTTGAGCTGGCATAACCTTAGGTCTAACAACATAATTACTTGCAACAGCCTGTTGTTTAACACTCTTAGTTTTAACAACTGGACCTGAAGCTTGATTAGCATATGCAGCTAAGCTTTGTTGTTCAGCTCTTTTGCGTGCTTGATTACGTTGAACTGCAGCACGTCTTTGTTGCATTGCTTTCTTTTGTGCTGCAACTTGACGAGCCTTAACTTGAGCTTGCTGCTGTGCTTTAGAATTGTTTTGAATAACAGGTTTTGCTGCAACTTCTTGATTATCATCAAAAGTAAGAACTACATTATTACCTTGCAGACTTGTTGTGTACTTTGTAAGTTTATTTAAAGAAACCATTACACGAAGTTTGTTAGCTGCACCAGCTACTCTGACACCTTTAACTGACTTTGAATTCAATATTTTACTTCGTTGACTCATCCCTCTAACCGCATCAGGAAAATCTAATACGATACTGGCAGGTTGCTTCATTATAAAACTCTTAGGTATACCTACTTTGCTATCAAATTGTAAGCGTAAGGTTGATTTCCCAGATGCTTGAACAGCAGAGTCAACACTTTGTAAGCTTGCAGCTGCATAACTGCTTCCCGTAGCGAGCAATAACGCTGGTAAGCTTATGCCCAATAATGTGCGTGTAATAATTTTCATGTTAAATAACCCATTTCTTAAGTTTTATTTTTATTTTGTTTTACTGCTGATCATTTATTCTTGATTCAAACTAATTGATATTTCTCTTTCTTCGAATCCACCTAAACCATTAGATACTGTCTCTATCATGCTCATCTTTACATCTGAGACGTCGACGATCTTTCCATAGTTTTGCCCAAGATAGTTTCCTGGCTTTACTGTTTGAACCGCGCCTTCAGGAATTTTTACTAGAGCCCATAAGGTCTTATCTTTTTCAACAGTTCCTACCATTCTTAAGCTATCTAAAGGAAACCCTTCTAGAAATTCAGGAACTCTAGTTGTATCTATATTGATACCATTATCTACAATTTGCTCTCGAACTGTATTCGGAGCCAACATAGATTCATCAAAAGGATCCTTTTCATGATCAGGATACGCATAACGTAAATAGGGTTTAACTTCTGGAATCGGAGCAATTGGTGCTGCAGGCTTTCCTCTTTGCTCTGAAAAGTATTGATCTAAATCGCCCTTACCGCCATTACAGCCAGATAAAAGTAAAACAGATGCTATTGAAGTAACACTCATTAATCTTTTAACTGAAAGATAATTAGAATTGTTTTTTGTTTTTGTTATCATCCGTTACTTTCCTCATCAACTTCATCTTCACTCAAGTATCGATATGTTTTTATCGTAGCTTTAAGAGAGAGACGTGAATGTGTTTGCTCATTATTCTGTCTTCTTTGCTTCTTTTTTGGGTCTACTGCTCTGACAACTTCATGTTTTAATTGGATGTCATTAATAGTAACTATTCGAGGCAAAGCTGATAAATCACTAACAAAACCTGCAAGTTCTGCATAAGTTCCTATTGCTTCTATTTTTATCGGCTTTTCAGCAAAAAATTCTTTAGATATTTCACTTTCTGGCTGAAACAATTCAATTTCTAAACCATTACTTAAACCCTTCTCAGATATATCCAGAATTAAGCCTGGAATCTCAGTATCGCTAGGTAACTGATCTTTTAAAGCACCAAAGGATATCTGCATTTCTTCTAGTTGCGCCTTGAATGCAGGTAATTGATTAGCTCGAGCTTGTTTTTTCTCGTAAGCTTTACGCTTATCTAATTCTTGTGCTTGTACAGTATCGAGAGCTGCTAATTGATCAACAATTACTAACTTATACCCAGCAAAAATAGCAGCACAAAAAACAACCACTACTGCACCAATCTTTATAGGCAGTGAAACGTTAGCCGGATCACTTAATAAATTATTGATTTCTGATGTATCAATTGCCATCTTCGCTCTCCTTATCTTCACCTGAAGTGAGTAATTGAGTTACATTAAGTTTGAATGATCTCAAACGACTAGCATCATCTTTAGGATCTACTTTAATAGTGTTTAAATCAGAGGAAGCCAACCAAGGAGATGCATTCAGTCTATTCATATAACTTGATACACGGGCGCTTGATTCTGCTTTCCCTTCTAATTTAATTTTATTATTTTCTTGGACTAACTCAGTAAGATACAACCCTTTCGGTAAAGCGTTTACCATCTCATCAAATAAATGCACTATACCCGGACGTGTAGATTGTAGTTTTTCAATAACTGAGATACGGTCTAACAAGGCCTTTTTGTTAGCATCAAGCGTTTTAATATCTTCTAGGGTTTTATCTAGACGTTTTATTTCAGCTTGAATATAAGCATTTCGTTCTTCTTGATAAGAAATACGTCCTTCCATGTAAGTGTAACCTGCTCCAACAGCAACTACTCCAAAAGCAACAGCACCTACAATAGACATAACAAACTGCTGTTGACTTTTCTTACGTGCAGCTTCTCGCCATGGTAATAAATTAATACCCGCCATTATTCTACCCCCCTTAATGCCAACCCTGCAGGAACAAGCATGGCAGGAATATCGCTAGTAAAGCGAGCTGGATTAACTTTTGAATGTAAAACGACATTTGCAAAAGGATTTGCTAATGCAGTTGGAATACCAACTAATTCTTGTATTTGCTCATCAATACCTGGAATACTTGCACAACCACCGGACAATAATACTTTGTCTACTTTTTCATTTTGAGTTGATGCATAGTAAAACTGCAAGAAGCGTTGAACTTGTCTGACCATATTTTCTCTAAATGGATCCAGTACTTCTGATACATAACCTTCAGGTAAGTTACCGTTTTTCTTAGCTAAACCAGATTCAGCATAAGAAAGGCCATAACGTTGTGAGATCTCCTCAGTAAGCTGCCTACCACCAAATACCTGCTCTCTAGAAAATACAACTTTTCCATTTTCAAATACATTGATACCTGTCATTGATGCCCCAAAATCTACAGCAGCTACAACATCATGCTTCTCTAAGTCATTAATCATCGTCTTAAACAATAATTCAACAGCATTTGATTCAAGGTCTACTATCTCGACATGTAAACCAGCCATTTCAGCAGCAGCAAGTCTAACTTCTACATTCTCTGTTCTAGTGCCTGCTATTAATACATCGACCATTTCTGAAGATGTTTCTGAAGGACCAAGCACTTCAAAGTCGAAATTAACTTCATCCATTGGATAGGGAATATATTGTTCTGCTTCTAAAGAAATTTGAGCTTCGAGTTCGCCTGCAGGTATAGAAGCCGGTATTGAAATAATTTTATTGATGGCCATAGAAGAAGGAATACCTAAAGCACATCTTCGACTCTTGGTACGGCTATTTTTCACCGCCAGTTTAATAGCTTCACCAACTTTCTCTGCTTCGTTGATATCTCGCTCACTTGTAACACCATCGGGTAAACCTGATACAGCATAACTATCTACACGGTAGTCAGAACCTTTCCGAGAAAGTTCAAGGAGCTTTACTGCCGAGGAGCTAATATCTATACCTAAGAGGTTGCCGCTTTTCTTTGAGAAGGAAAACACAGAATATATCCTTTATTGTTATTATTTGTTTTGGTTACCCTTAAAAGGGTTTTATTTTTGTTCTAATGCAATAATACTAACTCTCATTTATGAATTAGTCTAGAGCCTTAACCCTATGTGGCACATACTTTGGACGGACGGTATAAGGGTACAAATTTTTAATTAATAACAATTTTGATTAAATCATTTATATTTTTTACTTCTTAAACACTATTTAAATAGTAGCTAAAGCATCATAATAGTATTCTTTAGTTCTTTAAAATCTTAATTAAAACTCATTCAACTTTTTAGAATTTGCTATGGCACTAATACATTACATAACTAGATATTTATTTGCGCCACTGTTTTATTCTTTAATTTTGGGTTTAGCTATTGTTACAGCTATTTATTTTTACTATCTACCTCAAGTACCGTCAGTATCTGAACTTCGGAACACTCAACTAAACTTACCCTTAAGGGTTTATAGCAATGATGATCAACTCATAGCTGAATTTGGAGAGTACCGACGACGCCCCATCACTTATGAACAAGTACCTGATGATTTACGTAATGCATTTATCTCAATTGAAGATTCACGCTTCTATGATCATAAAGGTGTTGATTTCAAAGGTATTGTACGTGCTGTAGTTTCTGCCTTTAAAAGTGGTAGAGTAACTCAAGGTGCAAGTACCATTACAATGCAAGTTGCTCGCAATTTCTATTTAAGTAATGACAGAACAATGGATCGTAAGCTTAGAGAAGCGCTGCTAGCCCTAAGCATTGAGAATGAACTTAGCAAAGAAGAAATTTTAGAACTGTATCTAAATAAGATTTTTTTAGGAAAGCGTTCTTATGGTGTAGGTTCAGCAGCTGAAATTTATTATGGTAAAAAAGTTGAGGATTTAACACTGGCACAAAGTGCCATGATAGCCGGCTTACCAAAAGCACCTTCGTCATACAATCCAATTACAAACCCGAATCGAGCTAAGATACGAAGAGATTATATTCTCAAACGTATGTTTGAGTTGGATTACATAACTGAATCTGCTTTTAACGCTGCGCTAGCAGAAGATCTAAGCGCTACTATACATACAGTTGAAAGTGAGACTTATGCTCCTTATATGGCTGAAATGGCTCGAGCTGATGCTATAAAAAGATTTGGTGAGGAAAATATCTATAAGTTGGGTTTGAAGATTTACACGACACTCAATAGCGCAGAGCAAAACAATGCTATTTCAACCTTGAGAGATAATCTTTTAAAATATACTAAGAGACATGGATATCGAGGTGCTGAAGATCAAGTTGTTTTAGGTACTTTAAAGAATACCGAAGAAAAGCAAAAAAAGTTAAAATCATACAAAGTCTTTGCTAAATTGTATCCTGCACTTGTTACAGCTATGGATACCAAAGAAGCGACATTAGAAGTTTACCAACAAAACACACCTGTAAAACTTAGTCTCAAAGAAATGGGATGGGCTAGAAAATACATCAATGAAAATAAACGAGGGAAAAAAATAAAGACTGTCGGTGAAGTTTTAAATTTAGGTGATATTGTCCGTGTTGAGAAAAATAATGAAGGAGTTTGGTATCTTTCGCAATTGCCTAAAGTATCAGGTGCCTTGGTTTCTATGAACCCTCAAAATGGAGCTATCGAAGCTATCGCAGGAGGTTTTGATTTCACCTATAGTAAGTTTAATCGTGCTCTTCAGGCCAAACGACAACCAGGGTCGAGTTTTAAGCCATTTATATATGCAGCAGCATTAGCTAAAGGACTTTCACCCTCGACAACTATTGAAGACAAAGCTTTGGAATTAGAAAATAGTACTTGGGATCCTAAAAATTATGGTCATGAAGAAGGTGGCCCTACTAGATTGAGAGTAGCCTTAGCCAAATCAAAAAATTTAGTATCTATTAGATTATTACAACAAATTGGGCTTGGTTATGCCATGGGTTATGCACAACGTTTTGGATTTAAAAGACGTGCATTACCTGCTGATTTAACTTTATCCTTAGGAACTGGCTCGGCGACGCCATTAGAAATGGCAACCGCTTATTCAAGTTTTGCCAATGGCGGTTATAAGATTGAAAGCCACTTTATTAGAAAAATCTTAGATAAAAATAACACCATTATTTTCGAAGCAGATCCAGTTACTGTTTGTCCCTCATGTTTATCAAATAATAGTAGCAATAACAAAATTGTAAATCATCCTGCAAAACGAATTATGAAACCAACTGTGCACTATCAAATTACAAGCATGCTCCAGAGTGTTGCTCAAGCAGGTACGGGATCTCGTACAAATAGATTAAAACGTACTGATCTTGCAGGAAAAACCGGAACAACAGACGATCAAAAAGATGCTTGGTTCTGCGGATTTACACCATCTAAAGTCACCACTGTTTGGGTAGGGTTTGACAAAATAGCACCATTAGGTAAGAGAGAAACAGCAGCTGATGCCGCCTTACCAATATGGATAGATTTTATGAAGACCTCTTTAGAAGGTGAAAAACAGGTCGGCTGGAAAACACCCCGTGGCTTAATCGATGTTGTATTAGACAAAGAAACGGGCATGCCACCTAATGAATATACGCTTGAAACAATTACAGAAAAACTAACTCCAGATCAAATCCCTACCGAAGAAGAAATTCTTGCATACATGGCGAAGTATCGTGAAGACTTTATAGAGCAACAAGAATTAAGACAACTCGAAAATCTTGAGGGCCTAGATGAAGTTACTCGCCAAAGACAAATAGATAGAATTCGCAGAGAAGCAGCACAACGCGAAGAAAACGAAAGACGCAGAGAGCAAGCAAGACAAAGGGAAATAGAACGACTACGTCAATTGGGTATTGAACCTCCTGCCTCACTATTAACTCCACAAGCTAGAGTCAATTAAAAAGACACCCCCCTACTTTTAGCATATGTTTCGAATATATATATGCAAAAATTTTTAATAGCCTTCTGATGAATAGCCTTATTCAAATAATAAGACTTAATACCCTGCTAATTATCTAATTAATTGTTCTTAATAGATTTACGTTTAACTCTTAAATTCTTTAAGTAATCTAAGTTTCATCTTTGACAAAAAAACTTCCGACTACAAGAATAACGGCACCAATATTTATAGCAATATCAGCCACATTAAAAGTTGCGAAATGATAAAGCCCATCATGCCATTGACTTAAAAAGAATACATCCCAATCAGCATAAACATCAAGAAAATCAATTACTCTGCCATACAGCACACGATCAATTAAGTTACCAATTGCACCACCAAGTACTAAAGATAGACTTATAGCGGTCCATTTTTCTTTCTGCTTAAGCTTAGAGAGCCATACCAAAATGACAACACTAACTATCGTAGCCAAAATAGTAAAAAACCATCTTTGCCATCCACCTTGATCACCTAAAAAACTAAAAGCAGCGCCGTAGTTATAAGCCAAAGTAAAATTCAAATGAGGTATAACGGGAATAGACTCACCTCCCGCAGATAATAATTCTAAACTTCCTTCAGCTGTCCATTTAGTGATCTGATCTATAAATATCACCACAAATGTAATCCAGAGCCACTTTAAAGGTGTACTTGGGATAATACTATCGTCATCTTCAAAATCCTTAGCCGCATTGCTAAGCATAATAACGAGCCTCACCATCACCAGTTACATTATCTACACATCGACTACATAACTCAGGATGATCAGTATTCACACCAACATCTTCACGCTGATGCCAACAACGAACGCATTTTTCTGCGCTAGATGCATTTACCGATAACCAAACATTTTTAATGTCTTCACCTTCTGCAACAATAGTATCTGATGGTTGTGAGTCGGCTTCCACAAGTTTTGCCTCAGAAGTTATCAAAGCAAAACGTAATTCACTTTTCAATTTGCTTAAGGCTTCGTAAGTATCACCAGATGCATAGACTGTAATGTCAGCATTCAAAGAGGAACCTATTACTTTTTCTTTACGTAATTGTTCCATTTGTTTACTAACTGCAACTCTAACTGCAAAAATACTATCCCATTCTGCATTAGTAATTTGCTCATTGGAGCCTAACTCAAATAATTGGTCATACCATTCTGTCAACAAAACATAATCAACTGGCTTTATGCCATCAGCATAAATAGCATCCCATATTTCTTCACTGGTAAAGCTTAAAATAGGATACATCCACCGAACAAGGGCTTGCAAAATATGGTAAGCAGCTGTCTGCGCTGATCGTCGCGCTAATGAATTAGCCGGCATGGTGTACTGTCTATCTTTAGTAATATCTAAATACAAACTTCCCATTTCAATTGAACAAAATTTCAACAACTCTTGATAGACCAAATGAAACTGCATATTTTCATAAGCATCAACAATAATCACTTGTGATTTTGCTGCTTTAGCGATTGCCCAACGGTCAAGCGCTAACATATCTTCATCAGCTACCATGTCAGTCGCTGGATTGAAGTCGTTAGTATTAGACAAGAAATAACGGGCTGTATTGCGAATACGTCTATAAGCATCTGCAGAACGCTTCAATATTTCATCAGATACAGTTATCTCTCGAGAATAATCTGAAGATGATACCCACAAACGTAAAATATCAGCGCCTAAGTTCTTCATTACTTTGTCAGGATAAATAACATTACCCACTGATTTAGACATTTTCTTGCCTTCAGCATCAGTCACAAAGCCATGTGTTAGAACATTTTTATATGGAGGTCTGTCACGCATCGCAACTGAAGTCAGTAATGACGAATGAAACCACCCACGATGTTGATCAGAACCTTCAAGGTACATATCAGCAGGTGAATTACGCAAGCGTTCATCATTATCCAATACTGAATAATGTGTTGTGCCTGAATCGAACCAAACATCTAAAGTATCTGTGGTTTTGTTATAATCACTTGAATCAGCACCAATTAGATCTTCAGCAGAAGTACTATGCCAATACTCAATACCTTCTTGTTCGATACCTTTCGCAACTTGCTCCATAATTTCGAGAGTATTAGGATGAAGTTCTTCAGTTTCTTTATGAACAAACAAAGTAATTGGCACGCCCCAGAATCGCTGGCGAGAAATACACCAATCAGGGCGACCTTCAATCATTTTGTAGATACGGCTTTTGCCCCAATCAGGAATCCATTTAACTTCATCAATACCTTTTAATGCCGCATCACGAAGCCCTTGTTTTTCCATGCTGATAAACCATTGTGGTGTAGCACGGAAAATAATGGGTGTTTTATGTCTCCAACAATGAGGATAACTATGATGAAACTTTTCGTGATTTAGTAAACTTCCATTTGATTCTATTTCAGCCAAAACAGTTTTATTCCCAGCATAAACAAACTGACCGCCGACTAGCTCGACGTCCTGCAAGAAATGACCATCATTACCAATAGGATTGATCACTTCTAAATTATATTTTTTCGCTACCACATAGTCATCAGCACCATGTGCCGCAGCAGTATGTACTGCACCTGTTCCACCCTCTGCAGTAACATGCTCGCCTAAAATAATAGGAATATCTCTGATATAGAAAGGATGCTTTAAGATCATACCTTCAAGATCATCACCTTTACACCGACCAAGAACTCCTTCATTTTCCAAACCGTAACGTTCAAGAGCAGACTCATGCAATGATTCTTCAAGAATAAGAGCACCCTTTTGAGTCTTCACCATAACGTATTCAAAATCTGCGTTTAAAGTGACCGCCATACTTGCAGGTAATGTCCAAGGGGTTGTAGTCCAAATAACGATACTGACATCTTCAAGAGTAGAGACACCAAACTTATCTGCGACTACACCTTGATTATCAAACCAGTATTTAACATCTATTGAGTCAGATACTTTATCTTCGTATTCAACTTCAGCTTCAGCTAAAGACGATCCACAATCCAAACACCAGTTAACAGGCTTTTGTCCTTTTTGCAGATGACCTTTATCAATTATCATTGCTAGTGAACGCACGATATTCGCTTCAGTCTTGAAGTTCATGGTTAGATATGGTTCATCCCAATCACCCAAAACACCCATCCGAATAAAATCTGCTTTCTGCCCAGCAATTTGCTTTGTCGCATATTCACGACATAATTTTCTGAATTCTGGCGCATCTACTTTGTGGCCAACCTTGCCTACCTTTTTTTCGACCATAGCTTCAATGGGCAAACCATGACAATCCCAACCAGGAACATAAGGCGCATCAAAACCTGCAAGCGTCTTACTTTTGAGAATCATGTCTTTAAGGATTTTATTAACCGCATGACCAATATGTAAATCACCATTCGCATACGGAGGACCATCATGCAAAATATACGTCGGGCGACCTTCAGCGTGTTTACGTAACTGTGCATAAATATCCGCTTCCACCCATTCCTTTAACATCGCAGGTTCGCGATTAGCTAAATTCCCCTTCATAGGAAAAGGAGTATTAGGCAGGTTCAAAGTCTTTTTGTAATCGATTGAATCAGTGTTCGAATTGTCGCTCACGGTACATCCTGATATTAGAAATCATAAAGCGGCTAAGAATAGCAATTTTTTAGCGGTATCTCTATCTATTACAACTCCTTTGACAAACTTTCGATAATGATAAGTCAATAAAAATCAGTTGCTATAAAGGACTGTCGAATACACAAATACCCGACAGCCTTAAAGATATCTAAAAAGTAGGGGGGTGTCTTTTACGACCATGTTTTTGACTATTTATGCCAATAATCAAAAGTAGCAATGAAAGTAATATCAACATCCATTCTGACAAGGTTGGTATATCAGTAGGTGCAAACATCACTGGCGTACTCACTCTATTATCTAATAAACTTGATTCCGCCACTACAATTGCTCCATCAAGAGTTTCTGCCTCAGAAGTAGCTTCATTAACAATTGGCTCACCACTGATAAGTTGTGCTCGAGTAATCGTTCTTATCGCACTACAAGAAACTACGGCATTTGGAGCCAGAAGATCTATATCTTGGTCATCGTCAGCATCGTTGTTACACATTAATGTTCCTGCATCAATATCTGCATCAATTACTCTTAAATTAGCTAATTCAACATTACCTGTATTTGTGAAGGTAAAGGTATAAACAATCTCCCCTTCTTCTGTTATTACATCAGGTTCTGCCGTCTTCACCATATTGTAAGAGACTATCTGAGTGATAGGCGTAATTGTACTGTTATCAGACTCATCTACTTCAGCTAAAGGCGTTGTTCCGCCACTACCATCAGGTGCTATTGCACTGGCTGTTGCGGTATTAAGCAAGTCATTACCAAGGTTTATTTGTGCTTGAGTAACAGTTCGAACAGCACTACATGATTGAGTATCAGTTCCTACTGCCAATACATCTATAGTTGCGTTCGAATCAGCATCATTAGTACACATAAGCGAACCTGCATCAATATTCAAATCAGCAATACCCAAACCTGTCAAATCCACATTACCCAAATTAGTAAAGCTGAAGGTATAGGTAATGAAACCAGGCTCAGTGATTTCAACAGGACTAGCCGTTTTAACCATATTAAATACAGCATTCTGTATAACAGGAGTTTGAGTGCTGTTATTCGTCTCATCTACTTCAGGTATATCAGTTGTAACATTAGGACCTGAAACGTTTGCAGATGCTGTATTAGTTAACATTGCACCTATATTTATCTGAGCTTGAGACACAGGCCTTGTCGCCATACATGCTTTAGTAGTGCTAATAGGTAAAAGATCTATGCCTATAATACCATCGGTGTCATCTACACAACTTAAAGTCGATAAATCAATACTGAGATCTGTTACCGATAAATTAGTCAACGCTACATTGCCATTATTTGTAAATGTAAAGGTATACGTAATATTACCTGGTTCTGTCATCTCAGTAGGTGATGCAGTCTTGACCATATCAAATGCTGGCTGTTGATTGATCGATGTAATTGCCGTATTGTCAGTATCATCCGTCTCGCTAACAGGAGAAGTTCCGTCTGGCCCAGTAACCTGAGGAATAGCAGTATTCGTTAAAGTAGTACCTAAGTTAATTTGATCTTGAGAGATAGTACGTATTGCAGTACACGTTTTGGTTCCTGTACCGACTGGTAGACTATCTATATTGATCTCAGTGTCACCATCAATATCATCCATACATACCAAACTACCTGTATTGATATTGCTATCTAAAACAGTCAAATTAGTTAATTCGACATTTCCAGTATTAGTAAAGGTAAATGTATAAGTAATGTTACCCGGAGCACTAATGATCGTAGGATTCACTGTTTTTACCATGTTATAAGCAGGAGTTTGTTCCACTTCAGTAGTTGCAGTATTATCGTCGACTTCATCTTCTGGTACTTCGACAGGATCACCATTTGATTGCAAATAACCTACACTCACAACTGGTATTGCCGTATTCACAAGATCTAATCCAGCATTGATTTGACCTTGTGAAATCGTTCTCTGCGCTGTACAACTTAGAGTATCCGTTCCAACCATCAATAATGGGATGCTTTCATCAGCATCGGCTGTTGTTGGATCGCTTCCATCGTTATCGTCTGTATCGATGTCATTATCACAAACCAAACTACCTACATCAATATCAGGATCAGTGATGGATAAATTGAGTAAGTCGATATTTCCGGTATTTGTAAATTCAAAGGTATAGTTAAGAATACCTGGTGCATTTATCTCATCGCTATCAACCGTTTTAACCATGTTATAACTTGGATTTTGACTAATAGGTGTACTAGTGTTGTTATCTGAAGTGTTTGTTTCAGTAATCGGCGTTGAACCACCACTACCATCAGGACCTGTTGCAAATGCTGTTGCAGTATTAAGCAAGGCAGTTCCTGAATTAATTTCAGCTTGGCTAACTGTTCTTCTCGCCGAACACGATTGTGTATCTGATCCAACAACTAACAAATCAATAGTTGCGTTTATATCAACATCATTAGAACAAGTAAGTGTGCCAGCATCGATATTCAAATCACTAATACTCAACTCTGTTAAATCAACGTTACCTGTATTCGTAAAGGTGAACGTGTAAGTAATATTACCTGGTGCACTGATGTTCGCAGGACTCGCCGTCTTAACCATGTTAAAGCCTGGCGTTTGCGTAATGAGTGTAGAAGTATCGTTATCATCTGGAGTTGGATCTTCAACAACGGGTGTCGTCCCATCAAGATCAGTGGCTGAAGCAGTTGCCATATTTGTAATAGGTGCACCTAGATTTATCTGGCTTTGGTTTATGGTTCGCTTCGCTGTACACGTTTCAACAGCATCAATTGCTAATGAATCTATGTCACCGTCAGGTTCAGAATCACCATTACATACCAAGGTACCTGGATCAATATCAGAATCATTGACCGCTAAGTTTGTTAAGTCAATGTTGCCTGTATTTGTAAAGGTGAAGGTATAAGTAATTTCTCCAGCTATGGATAATGAAGCAGGACTCGCTGTTTTTTCCATATTGAACAATGGGTTTCTTGGTAAAGTTACTACTGTTGGCCCATCAAACTCACCATCGCCATTTGCATCCGTTTCATCTGTATCTGTAGGGTCGTCAGAGGTATCACTCGTTGAGCCTGCTCCTAAAGGACCATCTGCAGTTACTGAGGCTGTATTTGTGAACGTACCTAAATTCATATCTGTTTGAGTTATTTCATAGGTTCCTCGAATGCTATTATCTGAATCACCAACGGCTATGCTAATAGGGTTTCCAGTTATTGAAACCGCAGGATTTGCATCTGTCACTATGATATTAGTTAGGTCTACACCACCTGTATTAATAACATTAAAAATGTAGATAATATCATCACCAACACCACCAACTTCTAAATCACCATTAGTATCCGTAAGAACAGCTGCAGTCTTTTGTAGCTCAATCAAAGGAATCAATAATGTTGTTGTTGAAGCTTCATCTGGCTCATCTCTCTCGTTCAGGCTTCCACCTGGTATAGTAGTCGAGTTAGTATTTGTTGCAGTATTGGCTATGCTCGCAATACTGGGTTGTACTGGAACAGTAAATACAAAGGTTACAGTTTCATTAGGTTCGATAGAATTAATTGGTGCACTTGAAGCTGGATCAGTTGCCATCACAACCGTTGTTTCTGTTGTTATATTTGGCCCTGCAACTGTCGTTAAAGTAAATCCTGCTGGAACAGTAGTTGAAGTAATCATACTGGTATCCCAATTAGCAATATTGAGTACATCTTCAATTCTTATATCGTAAGCACTTGCTGTTCCTGTATTTTCTAAACTAACCGTTATAGTTACCAATCCATCATTTACAGTCATTGATTTGGTGATACCCATATCAGGCTCAACAATATCAACGGTTGCTGTATCTGTTAGATTTACAACAGTACCAGCACCATCGGTATAGCTAAATGTGGCAGAGTTAATAGGGGTAGCACCATCTAGGTTAACAGCTGCATCTGTTACCACACCCGTAACCGTAACAGAGATAAAATCCTCTATTGAATCAACATTATCTGGAAGATTTGTTATCGTACCAAAGTCGATTGTAAAACCATCATTAGCAGGGTCAACTGTAATAATCGCACTACTAGTTGAAACTCTATTACCTAAAGAAATAACTGGAGTTCCTGTTATTTCTATTACACCATTCACGCCTGAAGGCATGGTATCTGTCAGCATAACGTTTTGCGTTGTACCTTCAGGGAATTTCAATGAAATAGTGTAAGTGACCTCTTCCCCAATCGCTAAATCCTGTAAGTTTGAATCATGTTGACTCTGTCCAGTATCAGCTAAACTACTCGCTGTTACATCTTTAAGCATCATACTTGGCGCAGTAACAACAACATCTGCAGTAGCATTTCCCGAAGAGCTTCTAGTCTCTCCTGCTACAAATGAAGGAGTAGAATCGTATGCTAAGGCTGCTGAATTTTGTAAAGTCTGTGCAGGAGCAGCTAAATTATCTACGACTACTTGATAAGTAATCGTACAACTACTGCTACTTAATGAGACAACAGGAACATCAAAAATAACATTAAATGGTGCTGAACTACTTGAAGTTGAATCAACAGTTGTACCAACACAGGTACCCCCGATATTTGCATCACCATTCCAGTTCATTAATGCTGTTGTAGTATTGTTAGCAAGAGTATCGACAACTTGAATATTGAAAGCGTCTGCATTTGAACCTGCGTCATGTGACACTTTAATCTCAAATGTTATAACGTCACCTGCATCAACTAAAAATGGATTAGCAGCCGGAGTGGCTTGCTTTTCAATAGTCAATTTTGGCTCAACGATATCTACTAATGCAGTACCACTCACCGTCTGGCCTACACCAAAAGACAATGTAGCCGTATTAACCACATCATCATCCGCTCCTGTATTAGCCACAGCATCAGTCACAAGCGCAATGACTTCAAAGACGATTTGATCATTTACGTCACTAGCACCGTCTGGAGTATTTACAATTGTACCAATATCCCATTGAGCAAGATCTCTCTGACCATCTGAGTCACTATCACAATTACTTGCAAGAATTAAACAATCATCTCCTGCTGCTCCTACTGATGGTGTCAACGCCAACGATGTTCCTATAGTTACTATACGAGAACTTATTAAACTTAGAACAACACCCGTATTAGGAAGTTGATCTATAACCACTACAGAATCAGATTGTCCTTCTGGAATAGTCGCCGTAAATTGATAAGTAACTCTTTCTCCGATAGTTAAATCGTTTTCTGGCCCATTTACAGCAGTACCAGTAGAAGACTCAGAGGTTGCTGTAACAACTTTTGTTAAACCTGGGCTAGATACAGTGATTTGATGATCGTCATTTGCAGAATAATCTCGTTCTTCAGAGTCATCATCAGCAATTAAGCTATCCCACGTTAAAGTAGCGGTATTTGTGATTTGTTGATTTGGGCTAACGTTATTAGCTATTGTGGCATTAAAGGTTAACTCACATTCATCTGCTTTAGGTAGATTGTCATAAGTTGCTGATATTCCTGCACCCGTTGGAGTTAAATCGTCAATCGAAGGAGTCACAGTACATGTACCAGAAGGAACCGATGCTAGTGAACCTGGAAAATAAATCAATCCTGTAGGAATTATATCTGTTACAACCAAATCAAATGCTTCTTGAGTAGAATCTGCAGTATGTTTGACCTTAATAGAAAAAGTTACAACATCTCCTCCATCTGCAGTTGTTGTGGTACTGCTTTTATCAATTTCTAATAATGGCTCAACAACATCTAGACCTATATTTGAAGTATCTGTTAATCCAGTACCAAAACTAACAGATGATCTATTTTGTGAACGATCACCACTGATATTCTTTACATTATCAACCATCCTTCCTGTGACTTCGATAATGATTCTTTCATTATCTGAATCAATGCCATCGGTAGAACTGTTGATAACCTGGCCAAAATCCCAAATTACTCTATCTAAAATACCATCACTTAATCTTGCATCAATTGGAGTTCCTGGAGGTATTAAAGCTGTTGTCAAACTGCTTCCAATAACTACACTATCAACTGAGACAAAATCCATAACAACGGCTGCATTGCCAGGAAAATTATCAGTAACAACAATTTCCTGACTTGTTCCTTCAGGAATAGTTATTGTCAATATATAAGTAGCTGTTTCACCAATTGCAAGATCAATAGTGCCTGTTCGATCTTCTGCACTAGTCGTCGTTGACTCAGAGGTAGTTTTTAATGATTTTTTTATGACAACTTCACGAATATCAATAGATACCGAACTATCTTCATCATAGTCATTCCCACTCCCACATGCATTAGGATCATTGGCCGAAGTTCTTTCACAAGTATCTGTATTATAAATTGAGATAGGTGTGGTAGTTTGGCCTGCCTGACTTGTCCAAGTAACATCAACCTCATTAGTTAATGTGGAACCTGCTGTAACAGCCTCATCTAAGGTCACACTGTATTGATAATGACAGTCATCAGTTGCTGCAAAACTAGAAGCTGTAGCTTGCAACACTGGAGAATTAAAAGTAATTAAACCAGAGCCAATACCTGGACAAGTCCCTGATACATAAATTAAATTATTATTGTAAGTAACATTAGCAGGAAGCGTATCTTTTATGACAACATCGAATGCGGTAGTTAAATTAGAACCATCTTGGCGTATATGCCAATCATAAGTAACCACATCACCCGCATCATATGGACCAGTTGTGATAACAGTTTTATCAATAACGATATTGGGTTCAATAATTGTAATATTATTGGCAGATACATCACCACTGTTTGAATTTGTACTGGTTATACTCGCCGTATTATTTAGGGTGGTACCTGCATTTACATTAGTGTCATTAACCACAACAACGTCATACGATACTTTTATTGTTTCAGTCACTGAATCGTCACTATTGCTGTTAACTACCGTACCTAAATTTAGGTCAAGTGTACTTCCGTTATTGGTAATATTAAATACACTTGCACTAGTAGTAACATCACCACTACTTGTTGTTACAGTATGATTAGTTACATTCACAAAGGCTAAACCAGGATCAAGCTCATCATGCAACATGACCTGATTAAGTGTTAACTCAGGTATGGTATACGTTATTTCGTATCGAATAATGTCACCAATTGTAAATGTAGTTACTGAGCCTATTAAACTTTTATCAATCTCAGGAACATCTATAGTTATTTGTGCATCATCTGATACCGCAGGAAATTTTGGCTCATTAAGAGCTGAAGCCCAAACAACAGAACTCTTATTAAGAATATCTTGCCCCGGTCCTACTGCTTGAACTACAGAACATGCAATTCGAGCTAATACTGTATCAGTAGTGAATGGCGCACCACCTCCTAAAGGATTTTCATCATTTTTATCTAGCTGATTAGTAAGAGTTATTACTCCATCAAAAGTTGATTCTGTAGTAAAAGCTAAAGTAGCTCCACTTCCATCGACTACTGATACAACACTACAGCCTCCTAATAAGTTGGCAGGAACACCCAAATCATCAGTAATTATTATATCTCTTGCTGGTGCTCCACCTACATTTTCTACTGTAATTTCATAAGTAATTATATCGCTACCATCAGCATCGATTAAATTTGAATCGACAGGAATGGTTGCTGGATCGATTGTGCTGTTAGGGTTTGTCGTACTAACAACACCTTTAGTTATTTCTAGTACTGGAGCACCAACCTTGATACCGACCAAACCTAAATCGACAACCGCAGCTGGTGAAGGCGTATTATTAGTCGAAGCCTGAAATAAGTTACTCAGGCTTAAATTATCTGAAAAAGGCTCGGTACCTACTGCAATATCAATATCAACAGCTAGAGTTTGAGGTCCTGTAGTTGTGACATCAGGCCAAACAATAGATAGTTTGTTTGCGCCAGTATCAATTGTAATAGACGTGGGTGTAAGCGCTAATGTATCGGTAGTAGCTAAGCTAATATCATTACCGAAAGTTAAATCTAATGAATCAACATCGAATACAGGTAATGGGAAAAAGTCATCAAATACTATATTAGATGTATCTCCCGATGGAATTTCCATCGTTAATCTAAAAGTAACTATCTCACCTGGTTGATA
>CALISP010000049.1 GCA_938041705.1 uncultured Cocleimonas sp.
TGTATTTCCCTATCTTTAGTAGTAGCCGTTTCTTGTAACTCCTTTGCAAATTTTGTATCAGCAAGCTCAGATGCGTTCTGTTTATCTCTCTTGCTTTGCTCTAGTTCACTAAGAAGTGTATCTCTTTCCTTTTCAATTTTAACCAGAGCTTCGCTCACTGCCAGTTTTTTCGTAACTTCACCAACATCTAATTTTGCTTTTAACTCTTGAATTTCAGTATCTTTACTTGCCGAGATCTTATCTATCTTACTGCCCGCTTCACTCTTAGCTAGTTGTATCGCATTCAGCTTATCTTTTTCAGCCAATTCAAGTCGGTCGTGTAACTGCTGATCAAAATCACTATCGCGAACCTGCTTTAAAATATCTGCATATCCAGCTTCATCAATTTTGAATGCTTTACTGCAGTGTGGACAGATAATTTCATGCATCTTCTTTTCCTTATGCGTATGTTTTCGATAGTCTGGAGTTTCTTAGAAACAAATAGATCAATGCTGATATTGGTAATAATGAGATAATAGCTGAATATGGGGCGCACATGAATAATGCAGACTAAAACAACGAATTAATAAAATTAAAATAACAACCCTCTACTTTGCATAACAATTAGTTTTCTTTAATTAAAAACGAATTTGGAATTTAATCAAAGCTAAAGATAACAGTATTTAAAACACAAAAAAGCCGCTTCTTAGCGGCTTTTTTGAAAGATATTAATTTTGGTAATTCAACTTGTAGATAGAAAACTCAACCAAGTACATAGCCTGACACAACTGCTTGAGTAGAGCCTCTTGGATGATCTATAGGTGAATAGTTATTGCGCATTTTTACTACTGTAGTTTTTGTGACTTTCGTTTCATTTACATTTTCTTGTTTAACAACTGATAACCAAAGAGCAATTAAACATAAAGCCAAAACAAACAAGACCGTAAGTAGAATTGAGGTTGTAGTAAATGTACCTATAGTTGTAACCCAACCACCTAGAGGGTTAACCGTAGAAAGTATATTTAGCAGCATGAATTGTGCAAAAAAGAAGCCCGTAACAAATAACAAAATAGCATTTGACTGTTTCTTCTCTAATTGTGTTCTAATTTTGTTTATAGATAATTTCATTAGTTTTTTCATAGTAGCCCCTTATTTATTTTTGTTCGCAATATGTTCCACTATAACTCTAAAAATAAATTAAAGCGAACATAAATGAAACTTAAATTAATAAATATTAGAATATGAATCCAAATAAAGTTGAGAGTTTGTAAGATTCCTTCTAATTACTAATGCAAGTTTCTCTAGCTTTTAATACGTGATCTATACGTGCTTAGATTCAAACTACTAAATTTATAATTTACTTCATTATTAGCTTATAAATAAAATGTCATAATCTATATTAGAGTTTACTGATATACTAATATTACAAGCATGAGAATGAGGTTAATATGAAACAGAAGAAATTAGCAATAATCGCCACTAAAGGAACGTTGGATTGGGTCTACCCACCTTTGATATTGGCATCAACTGCAGCTGCGTTAGGTTACGAAGTACAAATATTTTGTACTTTCTACGGCCTGCAATTACTCAAAAAAGACGTCAGCACATTACAAGTCAGTCCTTTGGGAAACCCTGGTATGCCGATGAAAATGCCTTATGGGCCAGAATGGTTTAGAAAAATTGATTGGAAGATTCCTAATATAATTCAATCAAATTTACCCGGTTACGAAGCTATGGCTTCTAGCTTCATGAAAAAGACTATTTCAAATACTGGGGTTGCCTCTGTTGCTGAACTACGAGAGTTGTGTGTCGAAGCTGAAGTTAAATTCATTGCTTGTCAGATGACTGTTGATTTGTTTGGTTTTGATGCTGATAAAGATTTTATTAATGATATAGAGTTTGCAGGTGCAGCTTCATTCTTTGAGTTTGCTGGCGAATCTGATATTTGTTTATATATTTAAACCAATTATTTAGTTAGTTTTCACACCTTTCTAGGTTTGAAATTGAAAGCAAAAAAAGCGAGCCAAGGCTCGCTTTTTTCTTTTAGGTATTGTCTAGATATCGTGATTCTTAAAACTTCTTACTATAAGCAATACCAAATGCATGCTGATTCATTTCTAAATCGTAATTTTGAGGAATAGGCATAGTAGCCGCATTTCCCTCAAGACTACTAGATAAAGATCGCACATAATTTCCGGTAATACTCGCTCCTTTACCTAATTTTTTCTCAAAGCCTAAAGATATGTGTGTTTCAGTCACACCTGGTGCTAATACATTCAAATTAGTACCATCTGAAGGAACAGGATTTTTGCCATAGTTAACACCCGCTAATAAAGACCAGCTTGAGTTTATCTGTTGCTTAATACCTAATTTGTAAATAGTTTGGTCTTCCCAGCCAAATCCAACATCATCACCAATTAAACGCTGCCCTGGTATGATCGTTGATGAATTACCAATGCCAGCTACATTCGAGTAATAAATACGTTTAATATCAAAGGCAATCGTGGTTTTAGGAGTAGGCTTTAGACCAATTCCAACACTTACTGCTGCCGGTAAATCTAATTCACCACCATTTGGAAATAAACCCTTATATTTATCAAATTTTCCCATGCCGGTTTTAGTCCGATAGGCAAGACCCATTGTTAGTTTATCGCTGAACTTACCTTGCCAGCCGAGGGTAGCTCCGATACCTGAGGATGAATCATAACCTCTATCTGAGACTGAACTTGGATCAGTTGTGAATGCTGGGTTTTGGAATAAGCTAATACCATAAGCTTTAAAGCGTTGATGAGTTAAGTTTGCAGAAAGACCGACACTATGTTTTTCATTAAATTTATAACCAATGGTTGGAGCAATAACTAACTGCATCAAGTTGAGACCCGAATCATTTCCTGTCGTTCCTCCCAGCCCATCAGAATTAAAAGGTGCTGGTCCTTGAGGTGTTATTAAAGTTGGTGCATCGCTACCATTGTAATGCGTATTCATACCGCCACTACCATAAGCTACTATGCCGAATGACATATTACCATTAGAGCGCTTTTTATAGCCTGCCTCTGGAATTAGAAAATACTCACGCTTATTTCCTGAAAAGTTCTTCGTTGCACTCATAGGACCAGTCTCACCAAAACCTGCTTTACGAGTAGATGTTCTATCTGGGTTGAAAATTGCAGCGCCAACATCATAACCGGCTTCAATATTATTAATACTTGCTGGATTACTTGCGATACTACTTGTATTGAGAGGGTTTGCTACTGCAGCCCCTCCCATACCTTTGTGTATTTGGCCTAAACCCATTGATTCCATACCATTTGTAGCATATGAAGAAGTACTGATTACCACTAAAGGAATTGTTGTAGCGGTAGCCATCAAAATTTTTCTAATTATCATCCTTAATCTCCTAGTTTTTTTTTTAAAATTTTTAGAATCTACATAATCATATTAGAATATGCTAATACTATAATATAGTTATATAGACTTTTACAAAAACATATTCAATAAGCAATAGACAATAGTGGATAGAATACCTAAGTCGGTTAATTCTTCATCTAGCTTTAATTAATAATCAACAAAGCAATAAATGGAACAATATTGAAAACAATAATCAATACTTTATACATACCTAAATAAGCATAAACTATTGTTGATATTTGAGTCTCACTAACGCCAAACATCTTGGAGTGCATTTTCAACATGAGTGACTTCATTGTTATTACTGCAAACGTGCTGAACAACAATAGTCCTATATTAATAATCATCATCCATTTAAACAGTTCGGTTATTTTGTCGATATCCATAACGATTTCCTTAAACTGAGTTTAGCTTAAAGAATAGACGAAAATCGTAAATAGAGTTTGAGGTAACTCAATAAAAGAGTTTGAATGAAACCTTTTACTTTTTGACTGTTTTCAATTTTTTGGTTAAAAAAATTGAACTGTGTAAATCTCAAATACAACCAAGCCCGAATTCTATCGGGCTTGGTTGTTGACATAGTTTAGATACGCTAGAAAGACAAATAGAATAAGGGCCAAATGACTGACCCTTATTCTCTCTTATGCAGTGAATCATTATCAATCTATCAAATGTAACCACTTGTAAAATTTACCAGTACGTCCACCTTCAGTTTTACCTTTAACCATTAATGCGCCACCGTGTGTTGGATTGCTTGGTGGAATACCATAATGCATATCCCAAGACCCGCTGTCCTTACGCCATCCGACATTGTTTTTACCAGTTACTTTTTGTGGGTAGAAATACTCTATACCTTCAGCATTACCGATCAATGTGCGTTTAACGGTTAGTCCTGTATCAGGGTGGGTAAAGGTTACGCTTAGTTTGTCTATATACGATTCACTTTTAGCATCAATATAATTGATACATTTTGAAACTGGACCGGATACATCTTCCATACCAGTAGAAACGCCGAGTCTCATATGAAGAGGAATTTCTATTGATCCCGTCTTTTTAAGCCAACTTGTATCACGTGTACTTGAAACGTTTATATTTCCACCGTTTGAACGATTTGTACCAAAATCAAGACCTTGAAATGAAAGCTGCATATTGTATTTACAGTCATCCTGATCGGCTAAATTCATACGGTACACGAGTTCATATTTTGCTTTTACATTACTGACTGTATCTTTACAGTCGTTAGCTCTTGGGCCTGAATAACCGATGTAATGTTTGTCGCCGATGGTGCCGTTATTCATCATTTTAAATGCTTTGCTGGTACAGGCTTTATTTCCCCAAAAATAAGGCACAAAGGCTACATCGTCTTGTTTTTTACATTCAGTCGTTGCCACCATCGCTGCTTTATTACCGGTAGCACAATACGGCTGATTCTTTTCAATGTAATCACCACCGTAGTTATTATGATGATCGATACGCAGTGGCTTAACGGTCATACCACCACTGGTTTGATTGATATATCCAGGAAAACCCCATATTTCAGGTACTTGATAACCTGTGCTGCCACCGTTATAGAATTTAACTTCATCATTTTGCCAAGTGATACCAACCAGATTATCACTCAGTTTGTGAATATTACCTGGAGTACCACGCACAGTTTTAGGTGTTCGCCCTGGCTGTGCAAAAGCAAAAAAGTCTACATCTGAATGCACGTTGTAAGCGGAAACGCGTGCCGTCGAATCAGAGCCTTTACTGTGCCCAAATACGCGAACATCAGGCTTATTGAAGCGAGTCTTTAAGGTATAGAGTAAATCATCAAGCGCATTACTCGCATCAGATACACCCTTATCGTAGTTAATCGCATCAAATATATCTGAGTTATCACTGTACTGTAGCGATAGGTAAGCACGCCCTGGAGTAGTAGACATAATGGAAGTAAACTGTTTGAAGTCCCCATTTTCTGCATTTGTGCCAGGCACGAAAACATCGAATGCCGCCATACAATTTGGGGTATCAGCAAATTTAGTTCTAATGCGATCCTCAACACAACTGGCAACCTCTTCTCTGTCTGATGTCATGGTACATGCGAGCCCTGAAGAAGAGTTCTGGCTGAGGTCTACGATTAAGACATCATTATCTGTAAACATTTTATTACAGACAGTTGTTTCTCCACCGTCATCTGGTGGAGGTGTGGAGCCGATGTCCGATCCGCCACCACCACATGCAGCAAGAAAAGCATTGAGAAAAAGTACAGTAGCTATATGGTTTAAGTTATTCATAGTAATCTCCGAAAAATAGTTAAAAAGTTGTATTTGCAACGAGATTAACTATAAGTAGAGAGCGATAACTAAGGTATGGGGTGAATCCCCCATTTGAGTTTAAGCTCTTTTTAATAAGCGCGTAGCTTGAGTTGCATTACCTAAGGAAATGACAGGAAACATTGAAGCGGCGCTTCGAATTTATTAGAAAGAAAAATGAATTTATCTTTTCAATCATTCCAAGCCGAAGCTCTGCAGAGAGAACTACTATAACTGGTCAGAATGTCGAGTAAGAAATAGTAAGGGGTTTTATGGTTATATTTTTATTGTAAAGCATGAACCTTCGTTTTCGATTGAATTAACACTTAATTTCAAATCATGTTGTTCAGCTAACTCTTTTACTATGGCTAATCCTAGACCTTCCCCAGTAGAATTTTCACCTTTTTTATAAGCCTGTTGTAAATTATTGATCAAGTCTTTTTTGATTCCCATACCTGTGTCATGAACTTCAATTCTTAAGCTCTCTCCAATTCGCCGACAACCGACAAGCACTTTACCTTCATTTGTGTTTTTAATAGCATTAGAAGTGAAATTAGAAACAATTCGCATTATTACTAAAGGAGGTACTTGAGTAACATAGCTAGAATTAACCATTCTAAATTCTAGGCCTTTATCAGTAGCTTCCGTTTCAAACATTTGCTTGATCGTTGATAAAACAAGGGATACTGGATAAGGCTCCGTTTCAGAAGGAATGTGAGTAGTTTCAATATTATTTTCATCCATCGCATCTGACGATAATGAATGGCTGGTTTGAAGTTTCAAATCTAGTTCAGCAGAATCTTTATTGTTGAGTGCCTCTGGACGTGTTTCCTTTAAATAGCTATTACACAACTGTTCCATATAATCAAAAGCATCGTGTAACTGCTGCTTAATTTCGGGACTTTGTTTATGTGAAATACTGTCCATGGTTGATCTTAGCGAGATTAAGGGTTGTCTAATATCATGGCTTGCAGTGGCCAGTTTTTGTTGTCTTAATCTAGCCACTTCTCGTACTTGTGAATAGTTCTTCTCAGCTTCAAAAAGTGATTTATTCATTTCAGCTTCTCGTTTTACAGCTATTAACTGATTCTCTAAAGCTGTTTCATGGTCTTTTCTTAAACCTATCATTTGAGCACTAATAATAGCCATCACCGCAATACCAATGAGTAAGTAAGTGGCGTAATTTGCATAGCTGATGAACGCATCAGGCAAGTTATGAGAAAAGAAAAATAGTACCGCTAGAACGCCTATAAATAACGTCACTATTATCATTGTCATTGTTGTCAGTTTGTTTCTTTTTGATGTGATCCAGCTGCTCATAGCAATGACATTAAACAAGAACATAAGGAATAACAGAACATTTGCGGTAGCGACTAACGATGAGAAATTAACGGTAGTCACTAAAAATATTAATACTATATTTATTAATGCGAAGAGCAAAGCTATTATGGTGAAAAGCCCTTGCCTATATTTAAGATCAGATACTTTACTACTGAAATAAAACCCCAAAGCGTTGATGAATAGCAAAATAACCACTGCAGCATTCTGATTCCATTGAGGTAAATTAGGCCAGAGAAGCTTAAATGAATAACCATCAATAGTTGATACTAAGAAGAGACCTAACAAAAACAGAATCGAATAATAAGTGCCGATTGAGCTTTTCATAATAAGTGTTAACAAAAGAAACAATACGCCAAGCGATAAACCAACTGCATAAAACCAGACGCTCAATGTATTATCAGAAATAACAGTGTTAGTAAAATCTTGTTGTGATTTTATGGATATAGGTAAAAAAGTTGAACCGCGTGTTTCATAACTAAACAATATTTGGGCGGTTTCTTTGGGTTGTAAATCAAAATATTTTGAGTTCAACCATCTAAATGAATTGCTTCGCATGGAAAAAGGTTGATTCTGACTTTCTGTAATTAATAATGGATAAGGTTTAGTTTCTCCAATTAAGAAGGCGTGCAAGCCTAGCCTATAAGGCACACTTAACAAGAGTTTCTGTGATGATACTTTATCTGAGCTATTATTTATTTTTAGCAATAACCAATAATGAGATTCATGACTTCCAAGATTAAATACAAAGTTTTCAATAGTTTCAGCTTGGTTTGAGTTTAACCGTGAAAGTGCATCGTCTTTAGATAATTGACGTTGTGCATCTTCAATATATGAAAGGCTTACAATTTCTGCAGCTCTTAAGTCTGTATTATTTTCTGCCAAAACAGAAGTACAACTTAAAGCAATGGCGAGAATAAAATACCGAAAAATAGTGAAGTAGATAGAATTAATCATAGTAGTTGATATAAAGTGAGAGTATCACAATTACCTTTTGCTGAAGTTTATTCCATAAATGCCTATTGAAACTACGAATCCTCTTTACACAGCTATCATAGCTGATGATCATCAAATTGTACGTCAAGGTTTGCGTGTAGCACTTGAAACAGATGGTCTGGTTGAACCCAAAGGTATTAGCGTTGTTGCTGAAGCCGAAAACGGTTTTGAAGCAATCGCGGAGGTTAAAACCCATAAACCTACGGTATTGCTTTTGGATATCGCTATGCCATTGGCGGGTGGAGCTGAAGTTGTTCATGATATTCAGCGTTGGAGTCCTGATACTAAAATAGTCGTTTTGACAGGAATAAATGCACCCGGTTTGGTGAGTAACTTGTTGGATGCTGGCGTACATGGCATGTTTTCTAAAGGCTCGGATATGCAAGAGCTTTATAAAAAACTGCCCTTGATCATTCGGGGTACACGTTATATTGCACAGGTGTTTGTTGATTTGATGTCGTCTTATACTAATAACGAGACTTTGACCGAACGCGAAAAGCAAACCTTGAATATGATCATCGCGGGTAAAACCAATAAAGAAATTGCCAATATTCTTATAATTAGCCCTAAAACCGTAGATAAGCACCGCACCAGCTTGATGAATAAACTTGAAGTTCATTCGATAGCCGAATTGATTACTTATGCATTGCGAAATGGTTTGATTGATCCAGAACATACTTCCTAAACTCTATTTAGTTTTCTTACACAATAAACGTTGATGTAATCAAAAACTATGGGGTGTATACCCCATCTATTAATGTTTTATAAAATTGAATTTTTCTATGCCATAAGCTATAAATAGATACATATATAA
>CALISP010000050.1 GCA_938041705.1 uncultured Cocleimonas sp.
ATTAATTATTCAGGTGCTTTAGAGATGAAGCTCCAATTGTAAATATTGTTACAGACAATCAAGTTAATGCTTAGATACTGTCGCAATTCATAAATACCGTAAACCGCGTTTAAGAGAGATAGCCAATGAGCATACAGCCAAAAACGATGTACGAAAAAATTTGGGATTCCCATTTTGTTCACCAAGAAGAAGGTCAGGCGCCGTTGTTATATGTAGACCGTCATCTAATGCATGAAGTGACTAGTCCACAAGCATTTGAAGGTTTAAAACTAAGCAAGCGTCCAGTACGTAACAAGCACAGTATTCTTGCAACGCTTGATCACTGTGTACCAACTAAAGCCTTAGATCGTATTAATTTACCCGATCCAATCGGAGCAAAGCAAGTTGCGACGATGATCCAAAACTGTAAAGAGAACGATCTAGAGCTTTACGAAATGGATAGTGCAAACAACGGTATTATTCACGTCGTAGTTCCTGAGCATGGATTCGTCCATCCTGGAATGGTGACAGTTTGTGGCGATAGTCACACTGCTACTCATGGTGCATTCGGTGCATTAGCATTCGGCATCGGCACATCAGAAGTTGAGCACGTAATGGCAACTCAGTGTTTACCACAACAAAAGTCAAAGACGATGTTAGTAACGGTTGATGGAGTTCTTTCTCCATTAAGCACTGCGAAAGACATTGCATTAGCAATTATTGGAAAAATCGGTACTGCGGGTGGTAACGGTCACGTTATTGAATTTGGTGGCGAAGCTATTCGTGCTCTTTCAATGGAAGGACGTATGACGCTTTGTAACATGGCAATCGAAGGCGGCGCACGTGCTGGTTTAGTGGCACCTGATGAAAAGACTTACGCTTACCTAGAAGGTAAAGAGTACGCACCAAGTGCAGAGTACTGGGATGCAGCAGTAACGTACTGGAAGTCACTTCCATCTGATACTGATGCTAAGTTCGACACAATCGTTGAGTTAGACGCAGCAACAATCGCACCACAAGTAACATGGGGAACATCTCCTGAGCAAGTGGTAGCAGTTAACGGCAACGTACCAAGCCCATCTGATTTTGATCACAAAGGCAAAGCAACAGCATGTGAAAGCGCACTTGAGTACATGGGGCTTGAAGCAGGAACGCCAATGACTGAAGTTAAAGTCGATTACGTATTTCTAGGTTCATGTACTAACTCACGTTTAGAAGACTTTCGCGCAGCAGCGGCAGTCGCTAAAGGAACTAAAGTTGCTGAAGGCGTTACTGCTATCGCAGTACCTGGTTCTTACGAAGTTAAAAAGGATGCAGAAGCAGAAGGCATCGACAAAATATTCATGGATGCAGGTTGGGAATGGCGTGAGCCAGGATGTTCAATGTGTTTGGCTATGAATGGCGATCAACTTAAGCCGGGAGAGCGTTGTGCATCAACATCCAACCGTAACTTTGAAGGACGCCAGGGTAAAGGTGGAAGAACTCATCTTGTTTCTCCAGCAATGGCAGCAGCGACTGCAGCAGCTGGCCGTTTTGTCGACATTCGTACGCTATAACTTTACGATCATTAGAGGATTATAAATAATGCAACCTTACAATAAACACACAAGTATCGCCGCATCAATGAATCGTGCGAACGTTGATACAGATCAAATCATTCCTAAGCAATTTTTGAAAAAAGTTGAGCGCACTGGTTTCGGTCAACACTTGTTTCATGATTGGCGTTTTACTGATGATGCTGGTCAAATTGATAATCCAGAATTTGAATTGAATAACCCAAATTTTAAAGGCGCTAAAATATTAGTAGCGGGCGATAACTTCGGTTGTGGCTCATCACGTGAACATGCACCTTGGGCGATTGAAGATTACGGTTTTAATACCATCATCTCTACTAGCTTTGCAGATATTTTCTACAATAACTGCTTTAAGAATGGCATCTTGCCAATCGTTGCAAGCCCAGCAGATTCAGACGCACTTATGGCTGAAATCGACGGCAATGAAGGCGTTGAATTTACGGTTGATCTTGAAAATCAAGTCGTTACAACTCCGGGTGGATTAAGTATCAGCTTTGATTTAGACCCAGTTCGTAAAAGCAACCTAGCGCTAGGCTTAGATGATATTGGTCAATCAATGCAGCACGTTGATAGAATTAGTGAATACGAAGAAAAGCATAAGTCATTGTTCCCTTGGTTATGGTCTAACGCTTAAAAAACTATGACTAAAAAACGTCAAATCACATTGATGGATACAACTCTGCGTGATGGTGAACAAACGCAGGGAGTATCATTTGCGCCAGAAGAAAAAGTCAGCATGGCGACTGCGCTACTCGGAAAACTCAAAGTTGACCGAATAGAAGTTGCTTCTGCTCGCGTATCAAAAGGCGAGCAACAAGCAGTTGCACAAATTAATACTTGGGCTGAAAAGTCTGGCTATGCAAATTGTGTTGAAGTTTTGGGTTTTACTGATAAAACGCTGAGTGTCGACTGGATCGTTGAAGCCAACGGTAAAGTAATCAATTTACTAACGAAGGGCAGTGAAAAGCACTGTCTTGAGCAGTTGCGAATTACGCATGAAGAACATCTAAAGCGTGTTAAAGAGACTGTAGAATATGCAAAGTTAAAAGGCTTGTCGGTAAATGTTTATTTAGAAGACTGGTCGAATGGTTATATCGATTCACCTGATTATGTTTTTGCGCATACCGAAGCATTGAGTCACATGGGAATCGATCATTTCATGTTGCCTGACACCTTGGGCGTGATGTCACCGAAAGAAGTTTTTGAAAGTCTTAAGGATATGACTTCTCGTTTTCCTGAGCAGCATTTTGATTTTCATCCTCATAATGATTACGGACTAGCTACCGCAAATGTAATGGCTGCAGTTGAAGCTGGAATTAACTCAATTCACTGTACTGTCAATTGTTTAGGTGAGCGTGCGGGAAATGCTTCGTTGGAACAAGTTGCTGTTGTGCTCCGTGATAAAATGAGTATGAAAATCAATATCCAAGAACATCATATTGTTGATGTGAGTCAAATGGTGGCTAGTTTCTCAGGTAAATTTGTCGCTAACAACGCTCCTGTTTTAGGTGCAGATGTATTTACTCAAACTGCGGGTATTCATGCTGACGGTGATCAGAAAGGTGGACTTTACGAAACTAAACTCACTCCAGAACGCTTTGCTCGTAAACGAGAATATGCTCTAGGAAAAATGAGTGGCAAGGCTTCTTTAAGCAAGAACCTTCAAGCTTTAGGTATTACCTTATCTGAAGAAAACCAGAAAAAAGTGTTGAGTAGAGTTGTTGAATTAGGAGACTCCAAGCAGAAAGTCACTCCTGATGATCTTCCTTTTATTATTGCCGACGTTATTACCGGTAGTGATTATCAACATATTGAGTTAACTAACTGCTCCATTCAGAGTCGTTTAGATGAGAAAACCCATGTTGCCATTGATGTAGAAATATTTGGAAAACAGCATTCTGCAACAGGTTCCGGTAACGGTGGCTTCGATGCATTCCGAGTGGCTGTCGATAAGATTCTTGCAAGTTATAAGACTAGCCTTCCTATCTTAGTAGACTATGAAGTGCGTATTCCGAGAGGTGGCCAAACTAGTGCCTTGACTGAAGCCATCATTAGTTGGGAGCTCGATAACGGTAGCAAAACATCAACGCGTGGCGTGCATGCTAATCAAGTATATGCGGCTATAAATGCGGCTTTACGAATGACGAATATGCTGTTGCAAACTGAAAAGCAAAAAGATCAATAATCGCCGAGCAGTTTTTGCTCGATGTAAGCAATAAATACTAGTTAACATTATTAAGTAAAAAATTTAAATGGAGAAAACTGTGTCAGAAAATACAAAGAAAATTGCCATCTTAATGGGTGACGGTATCGGGCCAGAAACTATGGCTGAAGGTATCAAAGTACTAAAAGTTATCGAAGCTCGTAACGAAATAAACTTCGATCTAGTTGAAGCGCCATTTGGTGCAAGTGCCTGGTTCTCTCATGGAAGTTCTTTCCCTGATGAAACTAAAAAACTAGTTGATGAAGCTGACGCAGTAATCAAAGGCCCTATCGGCCTTAGTCACGAAGAGTCAAAGCAAATCCCAATAGACGAACAACCAGAGCGTGGTGCTTTGTTACCAATGCGTGCGCGTATGGGAACTTACGCGAATTACCGTCCAGTATTTTTACCAAAATCACTCGGTCACTTCTCGCCTCTAAAACCAGAAATTATTGGTGAAGGAATCGATATGATCATGGTACGTGAGCTCCTTGGCGGTGTTTACTTCGGTAAAAAAGAAATGGGCGTTAACGCAGAAGGAAAACGTTACGTAACAGAAGCACTTGAGTACGATGAAGACCAGATTCGTCAAATTTTAGTAAAAGCTTTTGAACTGTCTATGACACGTAAAAAAGTACTTCATAATATTCACAAAAGTAACGTTCTAAAATCAAGCGTGCTTTGGAATGAAATATTAGATGAAGTAAAAGTTGATTATCCAGATGTTGAAGTAATTCACATGTTAGTTGATGCAGCGGCAACAGCTTTATGCCTACGCCCTACACAGTTTGACGTAATGGTTATGGAAAACATGTTTGGCGATATTCTTAGTGATCAGGGCGGCGGGATCTTAGGTTCACTAGGCCTCATGCCTTCAGCATGTATCGGTCCTAAATCTGCTTACTACGAACCATCACATGGTTCAGCTCCAGATATCGCAGGCAAAGGCATCGCGAATCCCTACTCAGTGATTGGATCATTTGCAATGATGCTTGAGTACAGTTTCGGAATGGTTGAAGAGTCAAAGAATGTTTGGGATGCAATGCAGGCTGTATTTACAGCTGGTTTCTCAACGACTGATCTTTCAAAGCCAGGTTCTGGTGTGACAATGTTATCAACCAGTGAGTTTGGTGATAAAGTTGTTGAGCATTTACAAGCTAATGGCTAAATAAGTCTGAAGCTTTATTTAGCTTTAGCTAATTAGATTGAAATTTAAGGGTTGCTTTGGCAACCCTTTTTTATTGTGTAATAAGTTTGTGAATAGATCAAAAGTAGGGGGGGTGTCAGTTTTACTTCTTTTTTTTCTATCTAAATGCTAAGAATATTAATACCATTCAAACAATGGATTTCATTAATAACTTTACACATACTAGCCTCACTCAAAGTCAATTTATTGCAATATCGCTAATATTCATTTGGAGTGGCTTTGTAAGATCTGGCATTGGCTTCGGTGGCGCTGCATTGGCATTGCCGCTATTGCTTTTGGTCTATGATCAGCCAATATATTTTTTACCTATTGTGGGCTCCCATCTACTTTTTTTTAGTATATTGACTTTGACTACTCGCATGCAAAATGTGAATTGGCGAGTTCTTGGTAAGGTTTTAGCTGTTGTGATAATTCCTAAAATAGCAGGAATATTTGGTTTACTTAATCTGCCTAATAACTGGTTAGTAATTAGTGTGTTTTCGATTACTTTTTTTTACGGCGTAATTTGGCTTTTTAATTACACCATTCGAAGCCAGTCGAAAGTAGTAGATGTTTTTTTGCTTTCATTGGGTGGGTATACCAGCGGTACTTCTTTAATTGGTGCGCCAATGATAATCACTGTAGTTGCGCGTTATGTATCTAAATACCAGTTAAGAGAAACGCTCTTTGTGTTATGGATCGTATTAGTGTTGTTCAAATTGGGTGCATTTGTATACGTAGGTGTAGATCTGCAATGGCAGTCTAGTCTTGTTCTATTGCCGTTTGTAGGTATTGGTCACTATTTGGGTTTACGAGCGCATGACTATTTTTTGAATGCTGATAGTACATTGTTTCATCGTATATTAGGCGGAGCGCTGATTACTGTTTCAAGTGTGGGTTTAATAAAGTACTTCTTTTAATTCAAAGATAGAATATTGAATTATTGCTCCATACTTTATTGATAATTTTAATCAAAAAAGACACCCCCCACCTTTTATAAGGTTTATGGTCCTCGGAAATAACAATCCTCACCTTTCGGATCATCATCGAAAAGCTTCAAATTGTCTAAGTTGACCTTGGCTTTATGGGTTTTAAGAATAGTTACTTAAAAAACTTATACATTTTAGTTTACTTGATAGACACTCTTGATTCTTTTCGAGTAGAATACTGCCTCAGGTATTTAGGGTAATTCACATGCCCTCAAAGTGAAATATAAAACGGGATGTTGTTCTTTTTGGGGCAACATCCCGTTTAGTGTGTATGAAATATAGCGATAAATTTATGCAATCTACCCCTGGATTGTAAAATTCATCGCAGACGGAGGCTGACTTGAACAAAAGCGCAATCCTGGTACTTGAAGATGGCAACACTTTTGCCGGAAAGTCCATTGGTTTTGAAGGATGGAGTATAGGAGAAGTCGTTTTCAATACGGCACTTACTGGCTATCAAGAAATACTTACTGATCCTTCTTATGCTAGTCAAATGGTAACGTTGACTTATCCACACATCGGTAACACTGGTGTTAATGTTGACGACGAAGAAGCAGATACAATTTTTGCTACTGGCCTTATCGTTAAAGACGTTCCAAGACTCATGAGCAATTGGCGAGCAGAAGAAACACTGCCTGACTATTTAGCTCGAAAAGAAGTAGTCGCAATCGCTGATATTGATACACGTCGATTAACCAGAATCCTTCGAGAAAAGGGTGCTCAGCGTGGTTGTATCATTGCAGGTGAACTTGACGGAAATAGTGTTAGTGAAGCAACAAAACATATTGAATCATTTGCTGGTCTTAAAGGGGCTGATCTGGCAAAAGTTGTTTCGACTAAAGAGACCTATCATTGGAATGCAGGGACTTGGGATTTAGACCCGAAAATAAACAAAACTAAAGTTTTAGCTAAATCAGATGCTGATTTTAAAGTTGTTGCTTATGACTTTGGTGTTAAAAAGAATATTTTACGTATGTTGGTTGACCGAGGTTGTGACGTAACAGTTGTTCCTGCTCAAACTACAGCTGCCGATGTTCTAGCGATGAATCCAGATGGCGTGTTTTTATCAAATGGTCCAGGAGATCCTGAGCCTTGTGATTATGCTATCGAAGCAATCAAAACAATTCTAGATAAGAAGATACCTACTTTTGGTATTTGTTTAGGTCACCAGCTATTAGGTTTAGCTTCTGGTGCAAATACCATTAAAATGAAATTCGGACATCATGGCGCAAATCATCCTGTCCAAGATTTAGCGACTAAGAAAGTTATGATTACCAGTCAAAACCATGGTTTCGCTGTTGATGAGGATACGTTGCCAAGTAACCTTGAGGCAACTCACCGCTCATTATTTGATGGAAGTTTACAAGGCGTTCGCCGAACCGATTGTCCTGCTTATAGTTTCCAAGGTCATCCAGAAGCTAGTCCAGGCCCACATGATATTGCTCCTATCTTTGACGATTTTATTGGTTTAATGTTAGCTAAGAGGGAGGCAAAATAATGCCTAAGCGTACCGACATAAAAAGCATTTTAATTATTGGTGCTGGCCCAATTGTTATTGGTCAAGCTTGTGAATTTGATTATTCAGGCGCACAAGCCTGTAAAGCACTTCGTGAAGAAGGCTATCGCGTTATTTTAGTTAACTCTAATCCTGCGACGATTATGACTGATCCTGAAATGGCTGACTCTATCTACATTGAGCCAATTCGATGGCAAACCGTTGAAAAAATTATTGAAAAAGAACGCCCTGATGTGTTGTTACCAACCATGGGTGGTCAAACAGCTTTGAACTGTGCGCTTGATTTAGATAAGCACGGAGTACTTAAAAAGTACGGTATCGAAATGATTGGTGCTAAGAAAGAAGCCATTGATATGGCGGAAGATCGTGAAAAATTCCGTGTGGCAATGGATGAGATTGGTCTAAATTCGGCTAAATCTGGTGTTGCTCATAGCATGGAAGAAGCTAAGCAAGTTCAATCTGGTTTAGGTTTTCCTACTATCATTCGTCCGTCGTTTACTATGGGTGGATCAGGTGGTGGTATTGCTTACAATATGGATGAGTTTGTCGAAATCGTTACGCGCGGATTAGACTTTTCACCGACCACTGAGGTATTACTTGAAGAGTCTTTATTAGGCTGGAAAGAGTATGAAATGGAAGTGGTTCGTGATACTGCGGACAACTGTATCATTATCTGTGCGATTGAAAATTTGGACCCAATGGGAATCCATACAGGTGATTCGATTACTGTCGCACCTGCACAAACACTTACAGATAAAGAATATCAGTTATTACGTAATGCCTCGCTTGCGATTTTACGAAAAATTGGTGTTGAAACTGGCGGATCGAATGTTCAGATGTCGATCAATCCAAAAGATGGCCGTATGGTTATCATAGAGATGAATCCTCGTGTATCACGCTCATCTGCATTAGCTTCGAAAGCCACTGGCTTCCCAATTGCTAAAATTGCTGCAAAATTAGCAGTTGGTTATACTTTAGATGAATTGCAAAATGATATCACTGGAGGAGCAACACCAGCATCGTTCGAACCTAGTATCGATTATGTTGTTACAAAAATCCCTCGTTTTACTTTTGAAAAATTCCCTAAAGCTGATAGTCGTTTAACAACTCAAATGAAATCAGTTGGAGAAGTGATGGCGATAGGCCGTACTTTCCAAGAATCGTTTCAAAAGGCACTCCGTGGTCTGGAAACAGATATCGATGGATTAGATGAGAAAGTAGATTTGTCTAAGCCAGATGCTAAAGACGAATTGCGTCGAGAACTAACTGCTGCAGGTCCTGAGCGTATTCTCTATGTGGCGGATGCTTTTCGTTTTGGTATGACACGACAAGACTTGTTTGAACTAACTTCAATTGATCCATGGTTTTTAGATCAAATTGAAGAGTTGATTGAATTAGAAGGCTCTTTAAAAGATAGAGTCACTAGTAGCATTGATAAGGATGAAATGTTTGAGCTGAAACGCAAGGGCTTCTCTGATCGTCGTTTAGCAACATTACTTAAGACTGATGAAACTGAAGTACGTAAAGCACGTCAGGCAATGAATGTTCGTCCGATTTATAAACGTGTTGATACATGTGCTGCAGAGTTCTCTACAGACACTGCTTATATGTATTCTAGTTATGACGAAGAGTGTGAAGCAAAGCCGACCAATAAAGATAAAATCATGGTATTGGGCGGTGGTCCAAATCGTATTGGTCAAGGTATTGAGTTTGATTACTGTTGTGTACATGCTGCTTTAGCGATGCGTGAAGATGGCTACGAAACCATCATGGTTAACTGTAACCCTGAAACTGTTTCTACAGACTACGATACATCAGACAGATTATACTTTGAGCCTCTAACGCTTGAAGATGTTCTTGAAATTGTTGACCTAGAAAAACCAAAAGGTGTGATTGTTCAATACGGTGGACAAACACCACTTAAATTAGCAGAAGCGCTTGAAGCTAATGGCACTCCAATTATCGGAACCAGCCCAGATTCAATCGACTTAGCTGAAGATCGTGAACGTTTCCAGCAAATGATTGAAAAACTAGGCTTGAAACAACCACCGAATCGAACTGCTAGAAGCTTAGAAGAGGGTGTTCGCTTAGCAGAAGAAGTTGGCTACCCCTTAGTGGTTCGTCCTTCATATGTTCTTGGGGGTCGTGCGATGGAAATAGTGCATAGCGAAGATGATCTTCGTGTCTATATGCAAACAGCAGTAAACGTTTCTAATGACTCTCCTGTGCTTCTAGATCGTTTCTTAGACGATGCAATCGAAGTCGATGTTGATGCTATTTGTGATGGAAAAGACGTTTTAATCGGTGGAATTATGCAACATATTGAGCAAGCAGGTGTTCACTCAGGTGACTCAGCATGTTCATTGCCTCCTTATTCATTAAGTCCTGAAATACAAGATAAACTTCGTGAGCAATCTCGTGTAATGGCTTTAGAGTTAGGTGTGGTTGGTCTAATGAATGTCCAATTTGCGATTAAGGGTGAAGATGTATATGTATTAGAGGTTAATCCTCGCGCATCAAGAACGGTACCTTATGTATCTAAGGCTATTGGTAGACCATTAGCTAAAGTATCTGCACGCTGTATGGCTGGAACTTCGCTGGTAGATCAGGGGATGATGGATGAGATTATACCTAAGCATTACTCAGTGAAAGAAGCTGTATTCCCATTCATAAAGTTCCCAGGTGTTGATCCTATTCTCGGCCCAGAAATGAAATCTACAGGTGAAGTAATGGGTGTTGGTAAAACCTTTGCTGAAGCTTTCTGGAAGTCTCAGTATGGCGCTAGCATTGAGTTTCCTGAAAAAGGTGGAACTGCATTTTTGAGTGTTCGTGAAAATGATAGTACTGCAGTTCTTGATGTGGCTAAACTATTAACAAATGAGCTTAACTTTAAGTTAGTGGCAACACGTGGAACGGCAAGAGCATTAGTAGCAGCTGGTTATGAATGTGAAACGATCAATAAAGTTCGCGAAGGACGACCGAACATTGTTGATTTGGTTAAGAATGATCAAGTGCAATTGATTGTAAATACTACAGAAGGTAAAAAAGCGATCGAAGATTCTTTTGAGATTCGTCGTGAAGCCTTGCAAGGTAAAGTAACTTATACTACAACCATAACTGGTGCATGGGCGTTATGCCAAGCAATGATGCATGAAGGTGAAGAGCAAGTGTACAAGTTGCAAGACTTGCACTAAACGCTTGTACATATAAGTTGTAACAATATACTGCATTAAAAGATAAGGAAGAGATAAATCATGGATAGAGCACCCGTTACTCTCAAAGGCGCAGAGCGTCTAAAAGAAGAATTGAATGAGTTGAAAAGTGTCACTCGTCCAAGGATTGTACAAGCGATATCAACGGCTCGTGAACATGGCGATCTTAAAGAAAATGCAGAATACCATGCGGCTAGAGAGCAACAGAGCTTCTGTGAAGGTCGAATTCAAGAATTAGAATCAGTGCTTTCGACAGCTCAAATTATTGATATTACTGATTTAGGTATAGAAGGACGCATAGTATTTGGAGCAACGGTAGAACTTGAAGACTTAGATACAGAAGAAATTGTAACTTATCAAATAGTTGGAAATATTGAAGCTGATATTAAGTTGAATATGATAGCTGTATCATCGCCTATAGCCAGAGCCTTAATTGGTAAAGAAGAAGGTGAAGTAGCTACTGTGAAAGCACCCGCTGGTATTAGAGAGTATGAGATTGTCGATATCAAATATATTTAAATATCGGCAATAACTAATCTGAAAAGGGCACTTTTAGTGCCTTTTTTATTATTACTTTTGTATTACTAATAAATATTACCAAGGCAAAATTTAATGACTGTTAAGTCAACAATAACCACCATAGATTTACTTAGAAACGGCGTTGTCGAGGATGATGCAGTATTCTGTGGAAGTACTGACGATATGCTAACTGATCAAGGTTGGCAACAAATGGTCAAAGCCTTAGAAAATAAAAACGATTGGGATTTAATCGTATCTTCGCCACTACAACGTTGTCGCGAGTTTGCAGAGCTAATCTCAAACGAGGACGATATTGATATTGAACTTGATAAAAGTTTTGATGAAATCGACTTTGGACTTTGGGAGAACTTATCTCCTGAAAAAATAATGGAAGAAGATGCTGAATTGCTTAATGCATGGTGGCAATCACCGACAAAGCATTCACCTCCAGAAGGGGAAGACTTTCATCAGTTTCAAGCTCGAGTATTAAAAGCTTTTAAAGAGATTGTTGAGAATAATAATGGAAAGAAGATTCTAATTGTTACAGATTCTTGGCCAATTAGAATAATTTTAATGCATATACTCGGATTACAAAGCGAACAACTCTTTCGTATCAATGTTGATTACGCGTGCTTCTCAAAATTACAGATACATCATGATGAAGTAGGGCAGAAGGGTTGTTTGATTAGTCATGGTTAATCAATATGTCTGATTGTTGTAATACAACAGATAATAATACTCGAAATAAAAAACATATTTGTCCGTTAAATGGTAAAGAATATTCAAAAGTACCTGACATAACACTAAATCTTCACTTAAAAAAACCTTGGTTAAATTCAATTAAGCAGCAATCCTACTATTTTTGTTCTGATCCAGATTGTGATGTCGTTTATTTTGGACTTGATAATAGTATATTTCTGCAATCTGATGTTCGAACCCCTATCGGTATTAAGAATCAGCAAAACGATTCTTTAGAAAATAAGGCACTGATATGCTATTGCTTTGATGTGAGTTATACAGAGGCTCGAGAAGACCAACAGTTAATGCAGTATGTTATTAAAAAAACAAGAAACAAAGAATGTGCCTGCGATGTCGTGAATCCTACTGGAAAATGTTGTTTAGTAGAGTTTAAAAAATATTTACTAGATAAAAAGACACTTCCATCTTTTTGACGTTCTAGTCTTAATTCATAATAGTTAGATATTAATATAAAACTATATTTCAATGGTTAGAAAAGTGTCCAAAAGATAGGAGGTGTCTTTTTTAATCTATTAAATACTTATTTAGCCATATACACACAAATAAGCCGTATCAGTTGTTACTGTTACATTAAAAAAACTATCTGCATCAACATCAAATGATTCACCAGCTTTGTAGATTGTGCTTTGATTTTCATCAGGCATTTGAATCTCTAAAGCGCCAGTAATGACTGTCATTTTTTCTTTTGCGGCAGTGCCAAATTTATAGCAACCAGGCGCCATTACACCAACTGAAGCAGGGTTGGTTTCAGACTCATAAGCTACTGAAATAACATTTCCTTCAAAGTATTCATTAGTTTTAAACATTCTAAGTTCTCTCTTTTATATATAAACGATAGATAATTAAATGAGTTTACCACTTTATAAACTTTAGTCAGAAAAACATGAATTTCATTCTGCAAAAAAAACAAGAAACGGTATACTTTCCACAATTATAAATTGAGGCTTTTGAGTCTCTGTAATTCATTTACTACCACTTATTTGAGAGATAATAACATGAGCATTAAACGTATCGGACACCGTTTTATTGATTCTGCCAGCGGCAAAACCCTTGATGTATGGTTTCCACGATCTAATAAAGAAATCGCTCGTAGTTGCTTGGCGCTAAAAGTGGGTATGATCAAAAGTGATTTTGTTACCGTTGAGATTGAATCTGTTGATGATGCACCAAAGTCTGTTGAAGATGCTTATTTACGACTGCATTTATTATCAGAATGTGCAGTAAAACCAAATGCTATTAATCTTGAGGGCGTATTTGGTTTACTAGCGAATGTTGCATGGACTTCTGCCGGACCAGTATTACCAAATGAAGTAGAAAATCTTCGAGATTTAATCGCAGAAGAGAATCATCAGTTAAACGTAACTTCAATTGATAAATTCCCGCGCATGACTGATTACGTTATACCAGAGGGTGTACGAATTGGTAATGCTGATCGTATCCGCTTAGGCGCACATTTGGCTTCTGGTACAACTGTAATGCATGAAGGTTTTGTTAACTTTAATGCGGGTACATTAGGTAATTCAATGGTCGAAGGCCGAATCAGTGCAGGTGTTATTGTTGGAGCTGATTCTGATGTCGGTGGCGGAGCATCGATCATGGGTACTCTTTCAGGTGGTGGCAAACAAGTTATCTCAATTGGCGAACGTAACTTATTAGGCGCAAATGCAGGGATAGGAATTTCATTAGGTGATGATTGTATAGTCGAAGCTGGTTTGTATTTAACGGCAGGTACAAAAGTTAAAACTCCAGTTGGTGATGTAGTTTCAGCGCATGAGCTATCTGGACAATCTGGTCTGTTGTTTAGACGTAACAGTCAGTCTGGTGCGGTTGAAGCAATTGTAACAAATACATCTACTTGGGGTGGTTTGAATTCATCTTTACATTCAAACGACTAATGCCCATTAACGAATATAACGTTATTAAAGACACCTCCTAACTTATTAAAAAATTTATCGTTTGTTTTTTCAAATGATGAACTCAATTATTTGCCTGTACTCAGGCATGGGGTGTTTAAATTGTCAGGTATGAACATTTTCCCCATAAAAACCTTTAAACAGCATCTGTACGCCTCAGTAAAACTGGGCGTACCTTTGGTTTTGATGCAGATCACCCTTATGCTAATCAATGTCACTGATACGTTGATGCTCGGCTGGCTGGGTGTAAAAGAATTAGCTGCAGGTACATTGGCATTTCAATTAGTATTTGCGGTTTATATCTTTGGCCTAGGAATATCCTCCGCTCTAATGCCTTTAGTCTCTTCTGCTGCAGGACAGAATGATCATCAAGCGGTTCGTCGCAGTGTAAGAATGGGGCTTTGGGTTTTAGGTATAAGCGTAGTAATACTTATGATTCCTATGCTATATGGTGAAGAAATATTGATCCTATTAGGACAAGACCCTGAGCTGTCGGCATTAGCGCAAACCTATATCATTATCGCTCAATGGTCATTAATTCCTGTATTTTTATTAACTGGGCTAAGAAACTTTCTTGCGAGTTTAGAGCATACAACGACGATTCTCATCATTACCATTTTGATGGCTTTATTAAATGCGATTTTGAATTATGCATTTATATTTGGTAATTTTGGGTTTCCGCGCTTGGAAATGCAGGGAGCTGCAATTGCCACTTGCATTGTTAATGTGATTGGTTTTGTTTGTCTTGCACTTTATGTTCGTTTTTCAGAGTTTTGCCGTCCTTATGAAATATTCAAACGCTTTTGGGTGCCTGAATGGGGAGCCTTTAAAGAAATCATAAAAATAGGCTTACCAATTTCTCTAATGATATTTTTTGAAGCTGGTATGTTTTTGGCTGCAGCATTAATGATTGGTTTGATTGGCGAAATTGAATTAGCTGCTCATGGTATTTCGATACAATTAGAGAGTTTGGCTTTTATGATTCCTTTAGGTTTATCTCAAGTAGCTTCTGTTCGTGTTGCAAATGCGGCAGGTCGAGGAGATATTGTGGGTATTGATCTAGCCGCTAAAGCGGTCTTGTTATTGTCATTGGGATTTGCCTGCATAACGGCTTTAATTTTTCTATTAATACCTGAAATACTTATTCAATTATTCTTAGGTGAGGAAGAAACAGATGCACAGGCGGTTATTGCTTATGCAACACCTTTGTTGATGATGGCGGCAGCATTTCAAATCTTCGATGCTATTCAAGTGTCATCATCTGGAAGTTTACGTGGCTTAAAAGATGCAAAGATACCGATGATAATTGCAGCAATTAGTTATTGGCCTATTGGTCTGACTGCAGCTTATGTTTTAGCATTTCCATTGGGATATGGCGGAACAGGTATTTGGGGAGGCTTGGTAATAGGCTTAGCCGTATCAAGTGTATGTTTAATTTGGCGTTTTACCAATCGAGAGAAATTAGGTCTGTTAAGTCTTACATAATAAATGTTGTAAAGACATCCCCCTAACTTTACCCTTATTTATAAACAAATGTGTATAAAGTAGGGGGGGTGATATTTTATATCGAATAATATTCTACTTCATAAATGCAGCAATTCTATTTGCGGCTTCAATGCATTCTTCTACTGTTGCAACCAATGCCAAACGAATTCTTTGATCACCTGGATTCTTCCCATTAACTGATCTAGCTAGGTAACTTCCAGGAACTACTTTTAAGTTTTTTTGAGCGTATATATCACGTGTAAAGATTTCATCATCCATTCCAGTATCAGGCCAAAGATAAAAGCCTGCTTCAGGTTTTTCGACACTCATCACGGGTTTTAAAATCTCTAATACTGCATCAAATTTCAGACGATATTTAATGCGATTTTCTTTCACATGCTTCTCATCACCCCAAGCGGCAATACTGGCTTTTTGGATAGGTTCAGACATCGCACAGCCATGATAGGTACGATAGAGTAAAAACTGTTTGAGTATTTTAGCATCCCCTGCGATAAAACCAGAACGTAAACCAGGGGCATTGGATCGTTTTGATAAACTATGAAATACCACGCAGCGTTTGAAATCAGTATTACCAATTTTAGCGGCTACTTCTAATAAGCCGACTGGTGGGTGATCTTCATCAAAATATATTTCCGAATAACATTCATCGCTAGCAATGATAAAGTCATGTTTTTCAGCTAATGAAATTAGTTTTGTTATTTGCGCTTCACTCATTACTGCGCCAGTAGGATTTCCTGGGCTGCATAAATATAATAGCTGGCAGTCATTCCATGTATCTGCACTTACTTGGTCAAAATCAGGAATGAAATTATTGTCTGCTGTGCACGCTAGAAATACGGGCTCGGCACCAGATAAAAATGCAGCCCCTTCATATATTTGATAAAACGGATTAGGCATTACAATTTTAGCGTTAGATTTTTTATCATCAACTACAGCTTGAGCAAATGCAAAAAGTGCCTCACGGGTGCCGTTTACTGGTAATACGTTAGCTGTTGGATTTAATACACCATCGGCTAAATAAAAACGCCGACTTAACCAATTTGAAATACTAGTTCGTAACTCAATACTGCCTGCGGTAACAGGATAATTTGAGAAGCCAGAGAGATTGTCGCGCAAGGCATCTAAAATAATTTCTGGTGTTTTATGTTTTGGCTCGCCAATAGCTAATGAAACCATAGGTATATCAATAGGTGTTACATCGGAATATAACTCGGCAATTTTTTGGAATGGATATGGATGTAATTTTGCTAGATTAGGATTCATTGAAAATAATTTATAGTATTTGAAAGAAATAAGACGTAATAGTCTTAAAGTATAAAACGGATTATATGAGGATTATTAAGTTAAAGGTAAGTATTACAATGTTATTATAAAGTGAAATAGGAAATATCTAGCTGTTGTTAATAATTACTAACCAATTTTTTGCCTACTTTTTATAACCATCATCAGTAAATAGTATTAACATCATTAAATATCTCAAATTGGGTACTTTTCTTTTGAATACTAAGCCCATTGAGTTGTTTTTAATATTTACATTTACCATAATAAGCCGATTGCATATGTCAAAGTTTGCATCGTTTAATTAAAGATATTCAAAACTAAACACTAAAATACAGAAGCTAAAACAGAACTCTTTGTGATATACGAAACTAACATTTTTAAATCTTCCATAATTCAGTCGATAAATCTTAAGCCTGAGCTTAAGATTTAGTCATCATAGGAATCTACCTAATGAGTCAGCCAAACGATAACAATAATAATAACCAAGACACATTGCTTGATGGGGAAAACGCGGTATACCTCGAGCAACTTTTCGAAAGATATTTAGAGGATCCTGCTTCAGTAAGCGATCGATGGCAAAAGTACTTTGCTGACATGCCAGTTCCTGCTGATTTTTTAAATGGCGCTACGCATTCAGAAATGCGTGACAAGTTTGTACAGAATAACTTGCATCGAAGCGCTTCAGCGAAAACAGCTGTTGGTTCAGTTGAATTAGAAAAAGAACGCATGCAGGTTCATGTATCGCAGCTTATCAATAACTATCGTGCTTTAGGTCATTTAGTCGCTTATACCAACCCACTTCGCGGTGAAGAAATACTACCAAATCTGCCTGAGTTGACGCTAAAGAATTTTGGCTTAGACAAAATCGACAAAGAGACTTTGTTCGATCCCGGTAATTTCCAGATGAAGGAAATACCGACTTTAGGGAATATATTTAGTGCATTACGTCGTACTTATACTGAAAGTATTGGTATCGAATATATGCATATTATGGACTCTACAGAAGTGCATTGGCTACAAAGCCGCCTTGAGCCCTGTAAAGCAAGTCCAGATTTCGATGCAGATAAAAAGAGTGCATTACTTGATGATTTGGTTTCATCAGAAACACTCGAGCAATACCTACATAAAAAATATGTCGGTCAAAAGCGTTTTTCACTAGAAGGTGGTGAATCACTGATTCCGATGTTGAATGAGATTATTCACCATTCAGCTGCACAAGAAACGCGTGAAATCGTATTGGCAATGGCGCATCGTGGGCGCCTTAATGTGCTTATCAACGTGATGGGCAAGTCGCCAGAAGTTTTATTTGAAGAGTTTGAAGGCAAAGGTAATGAAGAGTTATCTGCAGGTGATGTGAAATATCATAAAGGCTTCTCATGCGATATTGAAACCAAGCACGATCCTATTCACATGACGTTGGCATTTAATCCATCTCATCTTGAAATTGTTGCACCTGTAGCTGGCGGTTCTGTCCGAGCAAGACAAGACCGACGCTCAGAAAGAGAAAAAGATCAAAGTGGTAAGGTAGTTGCAGTTGCTATTCACGGCGATGCAGCTTTTGCCGGGCAAGGTGTAGTTATGGAGGCATTTAATATGTCCCAAACTCGTGGCTATCGCATCAACGGTACAGTTCATATTGTAGTGAATAATCAAATCGGTTTCACCACCAGTACCGCTAATGACAGTCGCAGTACGTATTATCCAACTGATGTGGCGAAAATGATCAATGCGCCGATTTTCCATGTAAATGGAGATGATCCAGAAGCGGTTGCTTATATTGCTCAGGTTGCCTTAGACTATCGTCTTCAATTCAAGAAAGATGTTGTGATTGATTTGGTTTGTTATCGACGTCATGGACATAACGAAGCTGATGAACCAGCTATGACGCAGCCGATCATGTACAAAGAAATTCGTGCGATGCAGACTACTCAACAGCTTTATGCTCAGAAACTGATTAAAGAAGGTATTCTCTCTGAGATTCAAGCCAAACAACGCGTCATTGATTTCAAAGATAAATTGGGAAGAGGTGAGCCAGCAGTGCCTACCTTAAACTACAGTAGTATCCCTGAACATCTTTTGGTGAATTGGCAGAATTATCTAGACCGTGATTGGTCTACTAAAGTTGACACAACTTTCCCGTTAGCAAAATTAAAGGAGATGACCAAACGTTTTCATGATGTGCCAGATCGCATTATTTTACATCGTCAAATACGTAAAATCTTAGATGGTCGTAATGATATGGCTGCGGGTGATCGTCCTGTTGATTGGGGCTTTGGCGAAACACTGGCCTATGCAACCTTACTAGAAGAAAATTACGATATCCGCATTAGTGGGCAAGACAGTGGTCGTGGAACTTTCTCACATCGTCATGCGGTCTTACACAGTCAAACAGAAAGAGCAGCATGGGTGCCACTTAAGCATGTTGCAGAGGAGCAAGGTACTTTCACAGTCATTGATTCGGTACTTTCAGAGGAAGCGGTACTTGCATTTGAATACGGTTACTCGACTACGTCACCTAACACCTTATTGATTTGGGAAGCACAATTCGGCGACTTCGTTAATGGGGCCCAGGTAGTAATCGATCAATTTATCAGTTCGGGTGAACAAAAATGGGGTCGTTTATCCGGCTTAGTTATGTTCTTACCGCATGGGTATGAAGGCATGGGTGCAGAGCATTCATCTGCTCGTTTAGAGCGCTTTATGCAACTTTGTGCGGAAGACAATATACAAGTCATTGTTCCTAGTACGCCAGCACAAACATTCCATATGTTACGTCGTCAAATGCATCGACCTTATCGTCGTCCATTAATCGTAATGACACCCAAGAGTTTGTTAAGAAATCCAGCTGCAGTTAGCACTATGGAAGAATTAGCTAACGGTAGGTTTAGAACTATAATAGACGATGAACGATTTACTGAAGAAGACAAAAAGGGTGTTGAGCGTTTAGTTTTATGTAGTGGTAAGGTTTATTATGATATCCGTGCCAAGGCAGACAAGATAGAAGATCTTAAAACACCAATTGTACGACTAGAACAACTCTATCCTTTCCCTGAAAAGAAATTAGAGTTTATTCTAAAGTCTTATCCTAATTTGAAAGAAGTTGCGTGGACTCAAGAAGAACCACGCAATCAAGGTGCATGGGACAGTACAAAGCATCGCTTTAGTAAATTTAAAGAATACAAACTTAGTGTTGTGAGTCGACCAAGTGCTGCTGCACCAGCTGTTGGTTCTCATAAAGTTCATGTTATTCAGCAAGAAAAACTAGTAAATCAAGCACTCAACCTAGAGACTAAATAATGACTATCGAAATACGTGTACCTCAATTACCTGAATCCGTCGCTGACGCTACTATCGCAGCTTGGGTTGTTAACGTTGGAGATTATGTCTCAGAAGACCAAAATCTTCTCGAGCTAGAAACAGATAAAGTGGTACTAGAAGTGCCTGCACCAGCATCAGGTGTATTGATAGAAATCAAAGAAGAAGCTGACTCAAC
>CALISP010000051.1 GCA_938041705.1 uncultured Cocleimonas sp.
TGACTTTTGACCAATGGTTGCCCGTAATATTTATTGGTTTGATGGGCTTCGCCGTTTTCGTATATGCAATTCTAGACGGATATGATCTTGGCGTCGGTATTTTACTACCTCTTGATGATAGCGATCTAGGGCATGAACACCTAAATAGGATGATCTCGTCAATTGGTCCTTTTTGGGATGCAAATGAGACATGGCTGGTTTTAGCAGTAGGTATTATGTTAATTGCTTTTCCAGCAGCCCACAGTGAGATACTTTTTCATCTTTATATACCTGCTTCTTTAATGTTAATTGGTTTGATTTTAAGGGGTGTTGCTTTTGATTTTCGTACTAAAGCTACATTGGAATTCAGAAAACTGTGGAATATCCTATTTAAAGTTGGTTCTTTGTTAACTACCCTTACCCAAGGTTATATGTTGGGGCAATACGTTGTTGCTTTTGATAAAAGCCCCTCATCAATTGCTTTCTGTATTCTAAGTGCGATATGCGTTTCTGCTGCATTTTCCTATATTGGTGCGGCTTGGTTAATTATGAAAACAGAAGGTGATTTACAGATTAAAGCCGTGCAGTGGGCAAAATGGTCAGGCAGAGCAACTTTTGTTGGTGTCATTGCAGTTTCTATTGTTAACACCTTAATCAATCCAAGTGTTTATGAGCGTTGGTTTCAGTTTCCGTTAGTTATGTTTGCGTTACTGATTCCAGCCTTAGCCTTAATGTGCTTTGTGCTAAACGATTCATTATTAAAACGCTTACCAAAAACTAATGATAGATACTGCTGGTTACCTTTTGTGTATGTAGTTTTAATATTTTTAACTAGTTTTATCGGTTTAGCATTTAGTTTTTTCCCAGATATAGTGCCGGGTAAATTGACAGTTTGGGAAGCAGCAAGTGCACCTGAATCACTATCATTTATCTTAGTAGGTGCAGTTATCGTAATACCTGTGATATTAATTTATACAATTTTTTCTTATCGAGTGTTTCATGGCAAGGCGACGGATCTTAAATATTACTAGGTAAGAAGTATTTCCAAGGAGATAAGCCAATTACCGATTGGTATTCATTATGAATTTAGCTCTATTTAACAAAGTGTAGTCGCTTTAATTAACTTTCGGTTATAAATGATGACACCCCCCTACTTTTAAGCAACTTCTCTTAGAGCCATTTTAGAATTATGTTTAAAACAATATCAAAGTAATCTGTGAGTAGTTTCTATAGGTTTAAAATAAGTGACTATAAAGCTTCAAAAAGACCGGAGATGTCTTTATTTAATGTTATTTTATGACGAAATCCAATTTTCTAACAAAGGTGATATGTACGCATCTATATCCGCATCATTTAGTTCAGCACTGTCATCGTGCCACCAACCTCCAATTGCAGTGACTTCACCAAGTTTGACATCAAAGGCGTCTGTAAAACTCAACATCAACTCTAATTGTTGCTCTTCGCCTAAATCTAATACCAAGTATCTCAACATTTCAGATGGTTTTTTACCATCCTTAGCCATGCTTTGAAGTTGTTGAATAATCTGTTGTTTATCCATATGAGTGTTCTTATTGTTTTCCGTGTTTATAATACATAAAAAACCTGAGGACTTACATCACTCAGGCTCTTCTAATTACTTGTAATTAGCCAAATTTTAAGCGAAGTTTTATTGCTTCACCTTCTTCTATCTCACTCAAAATTTCTTCGGCAATCTCGCTAATACCACCTGTACCTTCAACTCGTATATTTCGTGCTGCACAGTTTTCTCTATAATCAAGTACCGCCGCCATTGTCCCTTCATTTTCATCATAATAGATATCATGACGTTGATTAATGGCATCTTCGTCTTGATCGTCTTCACGCATAGATAAACGACCACCGCAAACACGACATACTAAAATACCCTCTTTTTCTGCAGGATGAATAGCGTCGAATGCAATGTGATTAGGATGATTACTATCGATGGCACAAATACGACGACCCATAATTCGTTTTTTAGCTTCTTCTCGGTCTAATTCAATTTCAAAGACATAATCAACACGCATTTTTAATTCTTGAAGTGTTTCTTGAAGGGATTTAGCTTGAGACAGAGATCTTGGAAAACCATCTAAGATCCAACCTCTATCATTAGATTTTTTTAGAGCCTCGACAACCATCGGAATGGTCAGATAATCTGGCACCAAATTACCTTCATCAATATACTTCTTAGCTTTAAGACCAAGTTCGGTACCCGCTTTGATATGGTGACGAAATATTTCTCCTGATTCGATGTGATCCAATCCATATCTCTCTTTAATGATGGTACCTTGAGTACCTTTACCACTTCCATTTGGACCAAACGCCAATATTCTCACTGGTATCTCCTATCTATTTAACTGGGCTATAATTTTAAGAGTATTATCAACTCTCTTGACGTTATATTAAACCTTAAATCCTATTAAATAAAATTTGGTTCTCTAATAGTTATAATGAGGTTTAATTATAGTATGCGTTTTATATCACTTTGTGATTCGTATAATATACCTTCCATTAATCATTAAAAATCTTCACATCAATTTATTTAAGAATTATTCAAGAAAACACTAATTTCATTAAATTAAACGAATAATCTTTAATTCAATATACATATATTTCTTTGTTTTATTTTTTATTAGTAATTGTGTTTATTTTCCGCCGCTCATTAAAGACTGTATAATTCCGCGTTTTATTTTATAAGCTCTATTATTTATGATGACTTTCACCGCAGCCATTTTGGTCGGCTTATTTCTATTGATTTGGAGTGCTGATCGTTTTATCGAAGGCGCTTCAAATATTGCTAGAATTCTCGGCATATCTCCATTAATTGTAGGCATGTTAATAATCGGCTTCGGGACTTCTGCGCCTGAAATGATAGTCTCTGCAACTGCAGCATTTAAAGGAAATCCCAGCCTAGGTATCGGAAATGCTATAGGTTCAAATATAACCAATATCACATTAGTACTTGGCATTACTGCTATATTTTTCGTGTTACCCGTGCATTCACGTTTACTTAAGCAAGAAATACCATTAGTACTATCTACGGCAGTGCTAGCATGGTTATTAATGGCAGATGGTTTTTTCTCTCGATTTGATGGCATTGTTTTAATTATTGTGATGTTTTTAGTTTTGCTATGGATGGTTTATTCAGCCACTAAAGATCGTCATACACATGACCCTTTGGTTGATGAAACTCTCGTTGAATTGCCGGATGAGATGCCACTAAAAAAATCAATATTTTGGACTATCTTTGGACTAGTTATCTTACTTGTTAGTTCGAATTTATTAGTCTACGGTGCTTCAAATATTGCCAGTGTGCTTGGTGTTAGTGACTTAGTTATTGGTTTAACTATAGTAGCCATAGGTACAAGTTTGCCAGAGCTTGCAGCAACCATTAGCAGTGCTCGTAAAGGCGAAACAGACTTAGCTGTAGGCAATATTGTAGGATCTAACTTATTTAATACACTTGCAGTATTGCCTATACCTGCATTAATCAAACCTCTTGAAATTCCGGCAGGGGTTTTAGATAGAGACATATGGGTAATGCTTGCGGCAACAGTGATATTAATAATATTCTGTTTTGGTATATCAAAGAAATCTCGTTACAAATTAACCCGCTTTAAGGGTTTCTTACTATTAGCTGGATTCTTAGCCTATCAAGGTCTGCTTTACTTTCAAACGGTTCAATAGCATGCTTGCCTATGAGTTTATCGACCATACATTAAATAGACTACACTTATTCTAACGTACAAATACACTAACTTATGTCTGAAGCGCCTAACAACACCATTCAAAAAAGTCATGATTTTATTGGTTTAGCTCATGCTGTTATTTCAGCTGAAGTTGAAGCAATACAAGCTTTAAGTGAACGATTAGATGATGAATTCAGCAAAGCTTGTGAAGTGATTTTAGCTTGTAAAGGCCGAGTAATCGTATCGGGAATGGGAAAATCTGGTCACATCAGCAATAAAATTGCCGCAACCTTAGCAAGCACGGGAACACCCGCATTCTTCGTACATCCTGGTGAAGCATTACATGGTGACTTAGGGATGATCACGGGAGAAGATGTGGTCATTGCTATTTCGAACTCTGGTAACACTGACGAGGTAATTACTCTTGCAGGCTTGGTGAAAAGACTCGGAGCCAAAGTAATTGGCATGTCTGGCGATCAGCAATCTGCATTAGCAAAAATTTCTGATCATCATTTGAATATCAGTGTTGAAAAAGAAGCTTGCCCTATGGGCTTAGCTCCCACCTCTAGCACGACTGTAACCTTAGTATTAGGTGACGCCCTAGCCGTGGCTTTATTAGAAGCGCGTGGATTTACTGCTGAAGACTTCGCGAGATCACACCCAGGTGGTAGATTAGGTAAACGCTTATTGGTTCATGTCAGAGATATTATGCATAGCGACGAAGCTACACCAACGTGCTTACCAAATACTTCTTTAAATGATGCAATCTTAGAAATGACAGGCAAAAAGCTTGGCGCTACCCTAGTTATAAATTCAGACAATACATTGTTTGGAATTTTTACTGATGGTGATTTAAGACGTTCCTTTGAAGAAGGCATCGACTTAAAAAATATAACCATAGGTGAGATCACTCATAAAGGCTGCATAAGTACACGTGCTAGTGAGTTAGCAGTAAATGTTGTTAATCTAATGCAAGATAAGCAAATCACTGTATTACCAGTTGTTGATGACAACAATAAAGTAGAAGGTATTGTTCATATGCATGACTTATTAAAAGCAGGAATTGTTTAATGTTAGTGTTTTCGGGTCAGAACTTATGAATAATTTAATCAGTGAAGCTGACTTAAGCAATAAAGCTAAAGCAATTAAATGTGTAATATTTGATGTAGATGGCGTACTTACCGATGGAAGTCTTTTTTTTGATAACCAAGGTCAAGAAATCAAAGCATTCAATTCTAAAGATGGTCATGGCATTCGTATGCTTATAGAAAGTGGTGTTGAAGTAGCTATCATCACTGGCCGTCAATCTGATTTGGTTATGCATCGTGCAAACAATCTTAAATTATCACCAGAATTAATCTATCAAGGTTATCGTGATAAGCGCCCTGCTTTCAAAGATTTGTTAGAAAAAACTGGATTCAACAGTGATGAAATTGCTTATATTGGTGATGATGTCATTGATTTACCCGTTATGAGTCAAGTCGGATTTGCCATTGCAGTTGCTGATGCTCACTGGTTCGTAAAACAGCATGCCCATATGATTACAAAGGCAAAAGGTGGGAAAGGTGCCGGACGTGAAGCATGTGAATTTATTTTAAAAGCACAAAATAAATTAGACGATTTATTACAAAGCTACCTTCAGCCTTCTCAAACTTAAAGTAAGTAATTACGAAATGACGAACAATCAAGCATTAACAAATAGTTCACTAACTAATGGCTTATGACGTAGTCTATGAATAGAAGTGGATTCTTTTTCTTAGTATTTGCGATTGTTATTGCTATTGCTTTTACTTGGTTAAATTCATCTTGGTTATCATATAAGGGCTTTGTATTTGATCGTCAAGAAAAACAAATCGATTATTATTTAAGTGATTTCTCAATTCTAAATACTTATCCTGACGGCAGTATGCAGTATTTAATAAAAGGACAGCACTTAGTTCATCAACAATCTACTCGCGCAAGCAAAATAATAAAACCCACTATAGAAGCGCGTGATGTCGATAACTCGATAATAACCATTACTGCTAATGAAGCCCAACAAGATAAAAAAAATGGACCTATATTGCTAGAAGGCAAAGTTGATGTCATAAAAAATAGTGACAATAAGGATGAAAATTTTAAATTGCTCACGACTGATTTATCCTATAATCCTAATAGTCGAGAGATTTCCACAGATGCAGAACTATTCTTCACTTCTTCGTCTGGAGATCTTAAAGGAACAGGCTTTAGCACCAAACTTGATGAACAGGAACTAAGGATACTTAAGAATGTACAAGCTAAATTTACCCCTGCCAAATAGACATCTTTTGGTAATAGCCCTTATTGCAATTACTTTTATTTTTACATCAAGTACGTATGCTTTAAAAGATGATATAGAAAAGCCAGTGCATATTAATGCTGATAGTGTTTTATTTAACAAAAGTAAAGGATTAGGCGTTTATGAAGGTAATGTAACCATTGTACAAGGTAGTTTAGATATTCGAGCTGCAAAAATTGAAATTAACGCACCTGGTGGCCAAATCAAAAAAATTACCGCAACTGGCTCTCCTGTAAAATTCCAACAAAAAATGGACGATGGTAAATTAGCAAAAGGACAAGCTAACAGAGTTGTATACTTAGTAGAAAGTAAACGCATTGTTTTAGATGGAAACGCTGCTATAACACAAAATAATGATCGATTCGCCAGTAACCATATTGAATATTCTATTAGTAATGGAGAACTTAAAGCAGGAAATAAGAAAGCTGCGGGTAAAAGTCGTGTGAAAGCCGTTTTTTATCCTACTAATAAAACCAAATAATCCCCTTATTTTGAGTTCTTTAATCGCTACTGATTTACACAAGAGTTATGGAAAAAGATCCATACTTAAAGGTATATCTCTAAAAATAAATAGTGCTGAAGTCGTCGGTTTACTCGGTCCTAATGGAGCAGGTAAGACCACATGTTTCTATATGGTGGTTGGGCTAGTAGCAATTGATAAGGGCTCAGTTATTATCAAGTCTGATAGTTCTGATACCTTAAATGAAAATCAAAAAATACCTGAGTCTGTTGATCTTACAAAAATGACAATGCATCTTAGGTCGAGACATGGAATAGGATACCTTGCGCAAGAAGCTAGTATTTTTAGAAAGCTAACGGTTGCTGACAACATCTATTCTATTCTCGAAATGCGTAATGATTTAAATAGAGCACAACGCCGCGATAAGCTCGAGAGTTTATTAGAGGAATTTCAAATAACTCATATTCGAAATAGCTTAGGTATTAGCCTATCTGGTGGTGAGAGGCGTCGTGTCGAGATTGCTAGAGCCCTTGCCACAGAACCAACATTTATATTATTAGATGAGCCTTTTGCTGGTGTTGACCCTGTTTCAGTAATCGAAATACAAAAAATTATTTCCCATCTAAAGAATCGTGGAATTGGTGTTCTAATTACAGATCACAATGTAAGAGAAACCTTAGGCATTTGTGATCGCGCATATGTTCTAGGAAATGGAGAAATTATTGCTGATGGAAATGCAGAAACAATTCTTAATAATAAGCAAGTTCGTGAGATCTATTTAGGTGATGATTTTAAACTGTAAATTTAAACTTTAAATGAAAACCTGTTTTTATTTCTTTTAAAAAGACACCCCCTACTTTTTACAACGATTCATAGATTCCAAATTTTATCGTTTTAGAATCATTTATTTACCCCAATTAAAACACAAAGCAATAACCGTACCATTAATCATATATTCCATAATATTTTTTCTCACATGCTAAACTTATAAAAATAAAATAATAATAATTTCATTATAAAATCGGATTGTTAATACGGTAAATGATAAAACAGGGTCTTAATATAAAGCTTGGGCAATCTTTGTCCATGACTCCTCAATTGCAACAAGCGATAAAGCTTTTGCAACTGTCTTCTACTGAACTTGAACAAGAAATCCAAGAGGTTTTAGATTCTAACCCTTTATTAGAACGCACTGAAGATTCCCAACCTGATTCAGAAAGCAACGCCGAGAATAACGACGAAAAATCGGATAACAAGTCCGAATCGGCAACTGAAGTAAAATCTGATAATGAATCTCCTGAAATTACTACCGCAGATTCTTCAAATGAAACAATTCCTGAAGAAATGTCTATTGATGCAGACTGGGATGATATTTACGATCCTGAATGGAAAACATCAAATAACAATGAATTATCTAATAATGCCTCTGATTTCATTGAAACAATGCATTCTGCAGAACAAGGTTTACATGAGCATTTGATGTGGCAAATTGAAATGACAAACCTGAGTTTTCAAGATAAAGAAATTGCCAAGCTCATTATTGATTATGTAGATGATGATGGATATCTCACAGAATCTCTTGAAGAAATTCACAAGTCCTTAGAAGATATTCTATTAATAGAATTTGATGAAGTTGAAGCAATTTTAACTTACGTGCAACATTTATCTCCAGTAGGCGTTGCTGCACGAAGCCTTGGGGAATGTCTTTTAATTCAATTAAAACAAACAGATACAGATAATACGAACTATAAAAAAACGTTCAGACTGTTAGATAATTATCTGGACTTACTTGAAAAAAGAGATTATGTTGGTATCAAGCGTGAGTTAAGAGTAACGGATTCAGTCTTACAAGATCTAATAAAATTAATCCGTACCTTAGAACCAAAACCGGGAAAACTCTTTAACCAATCGACCACAGATTATATAACGCCTGATGTCTACGTAAAAAAAATAAATGGCAAGTGGAAGGTTTCGCTAAATGGAAATACACAAACAGACTTAAGAGTGAACAGTTATTACGAAGATATGCTAAGTACAACTAATCCAAAAGAAGCTTTACCTAAAGATACTTCTAAGTATATTAAGGAGAACTTGCAGCAGGCACGTTGGTTTATCAGCAGCTTAGAAAATCGTAACAGTACAATCCTTAATGTTGCTCATGCTATTATCGAGAATCAACTTCCTTTTCTACAATACGGCGATGAAGCTATGAAACCTATGGTGCTCAGCGATCTGGCATCACAATTAGGTGTGCATGAATCGACCGTCTCACGCGTTACAACAAAAAAATATATGCACACGCCCCGTGGTGTATATGAATTCAAATACTTTTTCTCTAGCCATGTCAGTACAGATACGGGCGGAGAATGTTCTGCAACGGCAATCCGTGCAATGATCAAAAAATTAATTGCCAAAGAAGATACTAAAAAACCTTTGAGCGACAACAAATTGACGAACTTGCTTAATGAGCAAGGAATCAATGTAGCGCGACGGACTGTCGCTAAATATCGTGAAGCACTAGCAATACCGTCTTCTCACGATCGGAAAGCGTACGCTTAGCTTTTCACAAAGAGATGGAGATTAACTCAACAGAGAATTAATTATTGTAATAAAGCTTCACCGCGATCTTCCTGAAAGGGCTTTCAGGCTAAAGAGTCGCATAATCCAATGATAGGAGTGAATAATATGCAAATTGAAATTACTGGTCATCATGTAGAAGTTACCCCATTAATAGATAATTATATAAAGGATAAAGTAACTCGACTTAAACGTCATTTTGATCAAGTACTAAACATCCACATCATCCTTGAAGTACAAAAGCATAATCATAAAGCTGAAGCATCATTGAATGTTAGTGGAAATCATATTTTTGCAGAAGCTACGGGGCATGATATGTATTCTGCAATTGACTTTCTAGCCGATAAACTCGACCGTCAAATACTCAAACATAAAGAAAAAATTAGTAGCCACCATCGTAAAGAAGGTAGCCACCGAAATATGCAACAATACGCATAATGCCTATTAATAGGCTGAAGATATTAGTTAGTAATATTTAATATCAAATTGGGTACCTCTCTCTTATAATCACACTCTGATTTGAGGTACCCTCTTAAAAATGAACGATAAAAAGCATTTCCCTATTCTAATTCCTGAACGAGTTGAATTTCTAAAAAAAACTGAAAGCAAGAAATGCGTTTTCGACTCACTCACACAATTGCTAGAAAAAGGCCAAAGTGAAGTATCCAAAAATGAAATTTTTGATGCTTTAATTGCTCGTGAAAAATTAGGTAACACCTATATAGGTAATGGGATTGCACTCCCAAGAGCACACTTAGAAGTAACTCACCCAAGAGCAGCACTACTAGTATTAAAACAAGGGCTTAATCTCAGTGCAGCTGATAAAAAAGCAATACAGGTTTTTTTAGGTGTTATTATTCCGAATGAGGATCATGATAGATTCTCAATAATGTTATCTGAATTTAATAAAAAAATCCTTTTAGAAGAGGAATTAGAAACTATAATAAAATCAGGTAATACAGAGAAGGTTGCTAAGTATTTTGATACTTTACTTACAAACTCTAAAATATAAATTACATATTTTATAATAATAAAACTTCGGTGACTCAATATGCATTTAGTAATTGCAAGCGGTATGTCTGGCGCAGGAAAATCCCAAGCATTACATACACTTGAAGATCAAGGTTATTATTGTATTGATAACCTACCACTTGAACTGTTTGAAATTACACTTGCTACGGAGAGAGTCTTAAAGCATAAGAAAATAGCGATAGGAATTGATGTTCGCAGTGGTCAAAAATATCTTCAAAACCTCCCTGAGGTCGTATCTAAACTAAAAGAACGTTTTAAAACAGACGTGCTTTATCTTTATGCAGGTAAATCCGTATTAATTAAACGATATGATGAAACCCGTCGTAAACACCCTCTTAGTAATACCGAAACTCCTTTAAGAGAAGCTATCTTAGAAGAGTATGATTTGATAGCGCCTGTCAGAGAAATTGCAGATATTCAAATAGATACAAGCAGTACTACTATTTATCAATTAGCAAACACTATCATTTCCAGAGTTTGTGGAGGCCAACAAAAGTCTCTTTCTTTGATGTTTCAATCGTTTGGTTTTAAGCATGGTACTCCTAGAGATTCAGACTATCTCTTTGATGTTCGCTGCTTACCTAATCCTTATTGGGTTCCCGAATTACGAAGTTTCACCGGACTTGATCAAGAGGTTATCGACTGGCTCTCAAAGCAAGAAGCCGTTATCAAAATGGAGAGTGATCTTAAAAGATTTATCGGCGAATGGATCCCTGAGATTATAGATAGTCAGAGAGCTTACATTACCGTATCTATAGGCTGTACAGGTGGACATCATCGCTCTGTTTATCTGACTGAAGCTCTAGCTGCCTATTTCAGACAAAGATATGATGACTCGGTGATAGTTAAACACAGAGAACTTGACTGAGAAACTCTTAAGTTACTTAAATAGCTAACTTAAAATATATAACTGATTTAACTCATATCTTTATTTATTTGATCGATTACCTTTAAAGGCTCAATTGATTGTGTAATTGGTCTCCCTACGACAATGTAGCTTACCCCGGCTAATCTTGCAGCTGAAGGTGACATAATTCGGTGTTGATCACCTTGACTTGAACCATTTGGTCTTATTCCTGGAGTTACCAGCAGGAAATCACTATCTAATTGCTGTCTTAACATCTCGGCCTCTTTAGCAGAACAAACTACCCCATCTAAATGTGAAGACTGTGTAAGTGCTGCTAAGTGCTTCACTTGGCTTTCAGGAGTTTCATGGATATTAGCCGAATTCAACTGTTCTTGGTCCATTGATGTCAGCACTGTCACAGCAATGAGCTTAGCTTCTGAATTACAATCAACAAGTGCTTGTTTAGCTGCTTGCATCATTTTATTTCCACCACTGGCATGAACATTCATCATCCATACGCCCAGTGCAGCTGCACTCTTACAAGCAGAAGCTACTGTATTTGGAATATCATG
>CALISP010000052.1 GCA_938041705.1 uncultured Cocleimonas sp.
ATGGTTTTAAGCGATCTTTTCTTGTTATTTTAGGCATAGCTATAGCGAATGTTGTTTTTTTCGTGTTGTCCGCCACTGGAATCGCAGCACTCATAATCGCGTCCCATACATTGTTCGCAGTCATTAAATGGGTGGGCGTTGGCTATCTTTTATATCTAGGGTTAAGTGCTATTTTTAGTCATTCAGGACCTTTAAGTATTAATCCATCAAAGCGAAAGCAAGTTAGTAAATATAAAGTATTTTTAAGAGGTTTTGTTTTGGAGCTTTCCAACCCGAAAGCACTTTTATACTTTTCGGCATTACTACCTCAGTTTATAGACATATCAAAACCCATTTTTGCTCAGCTAGCACTACTATGCTTATTAACACTCGTCATTGATCTGTGCTGTTATTCCTTATATGGATATTTGGGAGCCAAATCAGTCAGCGTTGGAATAAAACCATTCATGATTAAATTAATAAACCGTACTGCAGGAGGAATGTTAATTTTCGCAGGCATAAAAATGGCATCTGTTGAAAGTGAACAAATATAAACAGTCTTCAAAAAAACATTGCTGAAGCATTGCTTAGGCCCTTGATTAAATAAAATTAATGAGAAATATTCATGTTCATACCCAAGACTTTTAAGATTAGCGATGAAGAAGAGAAACACTCTTTTATTCAAGCTAATGCGTTTGGCCAACTAATTTCGAATAAAGATGGGCGCTTAATCTGTTCGCATATTCCTTTTCTTGTTTCTTCTGATAAAACCAAAATCATTGGTCATTTGGCAAAAATAAACCCACAAGCAGATGATATTGCGAATGAAGAAGTATTGATTACTCTGCAAGGTGCGCACGATTATATTTCACCCGCTTGGTATAAAGGCCCTGGTGTGCCAACCTGGAATTATCAGGCAGTACACATTTACGGTAAATGCCAAACCTTCAATGAGCCTGAAGCCTTAAAAGATGTAGTAGATTCCTTAACCGCTAAATACGAATCAGGTTTTGACGAGCCATGGCAGCCAAATTATAAAGCTGCAATGTTAGGTGCAATTGTTGGGTTTGAAGTTACAATTAGTGATATTCAGGCACAGTATAAATTGAGTCAAAACAAGTCGGACCAAGATAGGACACAAGTGATTGAAGCACTTGAAAGTTTGGGATCAACTGACTTAGCAAAGGCAATGAGGCGGGTTTAGTTATCTATAAATACACTCCCGTACTTTAGGGCAAACTATCTTAGGATTTTTAAAATGTCACAACATAAAAACCATCTTGGCCAAGCAATCGGCGCACCATTGACGGATTGGCAAGAATGCCAACGCCCTCCCAAAACTCCGATACAGGGTGAATATTGTCGTGTTGAAACGCTTGATGTTAAGAAACATGCCGAAGATCTTTATCACGCTTTTGCCAGTGATGAAGACCATAGCAACTGGACTTATTTACCCTATGGTCCATTTAATGGTGAAGGTGGCTTTGATAAATTTAAAGTTTGGATAAATGCTACGTGTACAAATGATGATCCACATTTTCACACCGTAATTGATTTAAAGACCAATAAAGCCGTAGGAATCGCCAGTTTAATGCGTATCGACCCCAATAATGGAGTGATTGAGGTAGGTCATATCCACTTTTCCCCCTTAATGCAACGCACGCCCATATCTACCGAAGCACTCTATTTGTTAATGAATCGCGTGTTTGATGAATTTGGTTATCGTCGTTATGAATGGAAATGTGATTCCTTAAATTCTCCATCGTGCAATGCGGCTAAACGTTTGGGTTTTATTCCAGAGGGTGTATTCAGACAAGCCATCACATATAAAAACCGAAGTCGTGATACCGCTTGGTTTTCAATTATAGATAGCGAATGGCCAGCATTAAAAACAATGTTTGAAGCTTGGCTAAAACCAGAAAATTTCAACGAAGCAGGCGAACAAATTAATTCGCTTCATTCTTTCAAAAATTAAGATTACTAAGACGTAAATTAAAAGATAGGATAAACAGATGAATATAAACGTTAGTCACCCAACAGAATCAGACAAACAAGATTGGGAACAGCTTTATCGCGGCTATGCCGAATTCTATAAAATGCCAATGGAGCAATCTACTTTAGATAAAGTTTGGTCATGGATTCACAATGAACACAAAGACTTCTTTGGCTTGATTGCTAGAGATGACAAAGGTCAGGCATTAGGACTAATGCATTGTCGAGCTATGGCATCGCCACTTCGTGGTGCTGAAGTAGGCTTTCTTGATGATCTTTTTGTTGTGCCACAAGCACGTGGAACAGACGTAATCGATGCACTTTATGCAGAGCTAAATAATTTCGGTAAGCAGCAAGGCTGGCCTTTCATTCGCTGGATTACTGCAGACAACAATTATCGAGCAAGAAACGTATACGATAAACTTTCAGAAAAAACAGCATGGGTGACTTATCAAATGCCAGTAAGTTGATCATAATTGGACATTTCGGGTGTTGCCATGACCATCCCCGGCATTTCCTTGCGGAAAAAGCTCTACTACCTCCTTGATTCTCAGTGAATCTAAGGAGGCATGCCACTTATTGATGGTTTTCGGGTGTCTTTTTACCTAAACGTTTTGTTGTACTATTTACAGTAATGCATCTTTCAATTTAGCAAAATCCAATTGCTCCAAATACTGCTTAAGAATAGCTTCGTCTTCAACCCTCTTTCCAGTCACTTGTACTAATATCTGTCCTGCTAAAACTAAGCTAATTTCTGTTTTATTTTTATCTGTTTTTATCATGCCTTTAGCTCTTTTATAACGAAAAGGCTTCGTGTTTTTTTGTCCTGCCATCATCGCAGGGTTTTTCAGCATCATCGTCATCATCTGCATCATAGGTGAGTTAGCCATTATAGAAACAGTGACTCTTTCACGATCACGCTCAAATTCTTTTTTAATCGTCGTTCCACCACCCATCATTGACATAGCGACTTGATTATCACGATTATTAGTTTCTCTAACTTTCCAGCCTTCTAGGGGTTCAGGTAAAAGCTTTAGCATTTCTGCTTGGTTAAGCTGTTCTATTTGTGCCGTTACAAACTTCAGCTCTTCGAGTGCTATTTTGTAATCTTGCTCTTTATAGGCTTCCAAACCAGCAGTAATTTGATCAGATATTTCATCTGCATATGCTGCTGTATTCAGTAACGAAACCAAAATAGCCGTTTTAATTAATGTATTAATTTTCATCAGTTCTCCCTGTGATTTAATATAATTATCTATTGAATATTTAACCTTTTTTGTTATTTGAAAAATGTAAACATTTCACACTTTTGCCTATTTAACATAGCATTTTGAATCTGATCTGTAAAAGCACCCCAAATCGTTTGATACCTGTTCACTGAAATTAATGTGCTTATATGTCGTTTTTTTGTAGGTTTTTATTAAAAATACTAGCTACAGTTAAACTAACAAAACCGAGCAATTATTTATGTCATATACACTAAATAAAGTTGAGCAATTAAACTCTCAAAAAAACGCTTTGAAAACAGTTTGGGCTGATGGCAAAACCTCTAGTTTTCATTACCTTTGGTTGCGTGATAACTGTCCTACTAATTTCCACCCAGATACCCATGAGCGATTCTTTGATCTACTCAGTGTTAGTGATGACATTCACCCTACAAAAGTAAACTTTGATAACGAAAACTTAATTATCGATTGGTCAGAAGGTGATGATAGCGGCATGCATCAAAGCACCTATTCTCTAGAGTGGTTACACAATCATGCTTATTCTGGTGACCTAAAGAAAGATCAAGGCACCAATTATGAAAGCTGGTCAGGTGATTTTGCACCGAGTATTCCTCGCGTAGACCACAATCAAATAATGAAAGATGATGCGGCTTTATTAGACTGGATGAAAGCATTGGATAAATTCGGCCTAACCATCATCGAAAATATGCCCAACACAGAAGAAGCAGTATCACATACTGCAGAACGCATTAGCTTTTTGCGCGAAACAAATTTTGGCCTTACCTACGATGTAGTCTCGACACCCAAACCAATAAATCTAGCCTACACCTCGATGGCATTGCCGTTACACACCGATTTACCCAATCAAGAAGTGCCACCGGGTTATCAATTTCTGCATTGTTTAGCGAATGAAAGTGAAGGTGGAGAATCAATCTATGTTGATAGTCTGCGTGTCTTGGAAGATATGCGAAAAGACGAGCCAGAAAAATTTCAACTACTAGCGGATACCGCAGTGCCGTTTCGCTTTCACGACACCACCTGTGATTTACGCCAACATCACTCAATGATTAATCTGGATAGTTTCGGCAATATCATCGAGATAAAATACAATGCGCATATCGCAGATATTTTTGATATGTCAGAAGACATCATGCATGACTTTTATCTAGCCTATCGAGATCTAATGCGCCGATTTAAAGGGCCAGAATATAAAATTAAACTAAAACTAAATGCA
>CALISP010000053.1 GCA_938041705.1 uncultured Cocleimonas sp.
GTTCCTGCTGCAGCACCTGCCTGAAAAAAGTTTCTTGCAACTTCTTGACCTGCACCAATTTCAGCAATGGTTCCATATTTCTTTTCATCAAGATTAAGACGAAGTGCCTTCTCGATTGTGCTTCGACTACTGACGTTTTTCTTGCGATTGTTGATGTTTTGATCCATGAATCCTTTCCTAATTAAGCGTTCTAATTAATATCTATTAGTTATATGTTCTGACTTAACTCCTAATAAAAAGCTCATTTAAAAATGTCTTAAAAGTAGGGGGGTGTCTATTCAACTCTTATATAACTTATAGAATAGAGGGTTTTTTATGTTTTCGCTCGACATTTTTATGAATAACCAAGATGAGAAACCTTGATAAATAATCATAGTTTAGATTCCTACCTACCCATTAATGCATCATCATATGGATAGGTAGTCAGATTCTCATAGCCATCTTCGGTAATGATTATTTGATCTTCCAGCTTGATCGAAAAACCAGAACCTTCCTCGGTGACTAAAGCTTCAACACAAAATGCCATACCTGGTTCTAGTTCATATTCAAATGCACCTTCGACATAATTGTCTGGGTACGCAATCATTGGCCACTCATCGCAGAGTCCAATACCGTGATATTTACAGCCGTATTTCCATTTTTGGAACTTTTCATCCAAGTGATGACCTTTGTGGGTCATATCCTTAAAGCTTAAACCCGGTTTGAGTATTTCCATATTCTCTTGGATATGATCATACCCATGTTGAAAAGCACTAATCATTTTTGCGGGCGGTTTCTCATCACCAATCCACCAACTTCGCGAAATATCACTACAGAAACCATAAGTGCCAACTAAGTCAGTATCAAACACTAGTATTTCATTATTGTTTAATACGCGAGGTCCGCATTCTTGAAACCAAGGATTGGTGCGCGGGCCCGTGGCGAGTAAGCGCGTTTCGATCCATTCGCCCCCCCGTTTTATATTTGAAGCATGTAATTGTGCCCAGATCTCATTTTCTGTCATTCCGGGTTTAACAATGTCTTGCATCTCTTTAACAGACGCTTCACAAGCAACCATTGAACATCGCATTGCTTTAATTTCATCGGCACTTTTAATCGAACGGGCTTTTTCCATAAGCTCTTCGCCTGCTTGCACATCTAAACCTTGTGCATCTAGCGCACGTAAACCATCAATCATAATTTTATCGACGGCTAGGCGTTTATTTGAACCTGAATGCTCTCGAACTAACTCAGCCACCTGTCCAACAAACGATTCTGCATCTTGCTTGATGGCATCACCGTTGGTTATATACATCATGCTGGCACTAGCGCGCGCTTCTTTTACTAATGGATTAAAACTAGAAAGGAACGGTGAGCATTTGTAATCCCATAACACCATGTAGCCGTCAGGTAGTACTAATACTGCACGAAAAAAATCATGCATATTCCATATCTGCATATTAGTCGTATCAGTCGCATAACGAATATTCAAGGGATCGAATAATAAGATGCCCGCATAGTCGCGTTCTTTAATATGTGAAACGATTCGTTCTAAACGATATTCACGCATCTTTTCAAGATTAGGCAACTCTAAACCTGCGTCGCGCCATTCGGCAAATGCCAATGCAGTTGGTCCAATTTCAATTCTGTCACCATCATTAGGTGTGCCATCGCCAAGAGTGCTACCTTGGCTAGGATCTATCTTGCGAGTGTCGGCATAATTAGCCATAGGCCCTGATCTCAACATTTTATAAAAATCCTTTTAGCTTTGCTTCAACTCGAACTTGGTTCTTAACTAGCAAACAAATAGCCCTAAAGTAGGGGAGTGTCTTTTAATATCGTGTTACACCCTATAAAAACTATTTCTTGCGGGTATTCGGCATAAAACAATATGAAAGTGGTTTGTTATTAAATTATTTTAGAAGGGTTCTAGAATATTTTCTGTAATATCTACGTCATCTTTATTCGAAAATAAGTCTCTCTTGCACTGAGTAATTAATAAATGAATTTTGAACAAGTTTCTATAAGTCTTATCTTATTTGGAGCCTTTGTCCTTTTTGCTTGGGGCCGTTGGCGCTACGACATGATAGCGATGTTTTGCCTAATGGTGGCAGTGTTGTTGGGCGTGGTTCCTGAAAACGATGCTTTTAGTGGTTTTGGGCATCCTGCGGTTGTCACAGTGGCAGCGGTTTTAATTCTATCTCAAGGTCTACAGAATGCAGGTGTGGTGAGTTTGATCACTACGCAAATGCGGCGCATAAAATTCACTCAATTTAGCTTATTAGCTACGATTACTGTCGTGGTAACTATTCTCTCCGCGTTTATGAATAACGTTGGTGCGCTAGCATTAATGTTGCCAGTTACAATGGTTGCGGCTAATGAATACAATATTCCGCCAGCTCGGATGTTAATGCCTTTAGCTTTCGGCAGTATTTTAGGTGGTTTGACAACTTTAATAGGTACGCCACCAAATATTATTATCGCAGCTTACCGAGCCGAAGTGATGGGGGAAGAGTATGGCATGTTTGACTTTTCTCCAGTAGGCGTCGTGGTCGCCATAGTGGGTGTATTGTTTATAGTGCTGGTTGGTTGGCGTTTGATTCCTAGTAATCGAATGACTAAAAATGCATCTCTAAACTTGTTTGAAATAAATACTTATCTAACTGAAATTCAAGTAAAAGAAGATAGCCAATACATTGGTAAACGACTCAAAGATATGCCGATGTTTAGCGGTCAAGATCGTACCGAGATATTAGGTGTCGCAAGACCCACTACCTATGCACGTAACGTAAACTTGAATTACAAAGTACGAGAGACGGATATTTTTATTATTCGTGCAGACCCAGCTGAACTTAAGCCGGTATTAGATGATCATGGATTTGAGTTATTAAATTCTGCCACTCATATCTACGAAGAACCTGATGCACACACCACAATGCTAATGGAAGGCGTCATCACCCAAGAATCACCCCTCGTAGGGCGCGATATTCGTTACCTAAGGCGTTTATCTGGTCGCTCTATTGCCTTAGTAGGTTTGGCGCGTGACGGTGAGAGTGTCGTCAGACGATTACGCTCGCAAATCTTTAAAGTCGGTGATGTGTTGTTAGTACAAGGTCACGAGGAAACGATTGATGAGCAATTTACCCAAATCGGTCTACTGCCGTTAGCTCCACGTGCGATTGATTTAGATAGAACCCGTAAAGTAGGCGTTGCACTGTCTCTTTTTATTGGCGCAATCATCTTAGCGATGACTAACTTAGTACCATTACCTATTGCATTTATGTTGGCCGTAGGCGCATATGTTGTGACAGGCATTGTTCGTGTCAGAGAGATTTACGAGCAAATTGATTGGGCAGTGATTGTACTGTTAGCCGCAATGATTCCTGTTGGTAATGCACTTGAAACAACCAAAACTACGGTATTGTTGGCCGAGTCCTTATTAGGCTTGGTCGGTAATGAATCTCCTGTGATTATTTTGACTTTAATCTTAATAATAACCATGCTGTTATCCAGTGTCGTCAATAACGCTGCTACTGCATTAGTTATGGCACCTATCGCTGTGGCCGCAGCACAAACCATGAACGTAAATATCGACGGCTACTTAATGGCGGTGGCAGTAGGTGCATCTTGTGCATTCTTAACCCCTGT
>CALISP010000054.1 GCA_938041705.1 uncultured Cocleimonas sp.
ATTAATAGATCGCATTAAACCGCATACAAAAAGAACCAAACGCCCTGAAGTGATGGGTGGTCTTGGTGGTTTTGGTGGCTTAATGTCAATTCCTGAAGGTTACAAACAACCTATTTTGGTCTCTGGCACTGACGGTGTAGGTACTAAATTAAAACTCGCTATAGAAGCAGGTATTTACGACACAATAGGTGTTGATTTAGTAGCCATGTGCGTTAACGATATTATCGTGACAGGTGCAGAGCCATTATTCTTTTTAGATTATTATGCTACTGCCAAACTCGATAATGATATTGCCGAAGATGTTATCAAAGGTATTGCTGATGGTTGTGTCCAGTCAGGAGCTGCACTTATAGGCGGCGAAACTGCTGAGATGCCAGGTATGTATGCAAAAGGTGATTTTGACCTTGCGGGCTTTAGTGTAGGCGTTGTGGAAAAAGAAGAAATTCTTGATCCGAGTAATATCGAACATGGCAATGTACTTATTGGATTGGCTTCTACAGGCGCTCATTCAAATGGTTACTCACTGATTCGTAAAGTGTTAGAAGTTAGTGGCGCATCATTAAATGATGAATTTGATGGCGGTACTTTGGGTGAGGCACTCATAGCACCAACTAAGATCTACGTTAAATCTATACTATCTGCCTTAAAGAAACATAAAATCAATGCTTTAGCTCATATTACTGGAGGTGGTCTAACTGAAAATCTACCCCGTGTGATGGCTGAAAATAGTAAAGGTGTAATCAATCTTAATAGCTGGAAAAAACCGGCAGTATTCGATTGGTTACAAGAACAAGGGAACATTGAAGAACAAGAAATGTTGCGCACTTTTAACTGCGGCATTGGCATGGTAGCTGTCGTTGATAAAGATAATGCAGATGCAATTCAATCTCACTTTAAAGATGAAGGTATCGACAATTGGGTGATTGGTTCTATTGAAAGCTCAAGCGAGATTGAACCACACGTAGAATACGCTTAATTACTCTAAATATTACAAGATAGAGCCATGTATAAAATAGTCGTTCTAATATCTGGTGGTGGCAGTAATCTACAAGCCATCATTGATAATATTCAAACAGGAAATATCAAAGCTGAAATTTCTGCTGTTATCAGTAATCGAGCTGATGCCTATGGATTAGAACGCGCTGAAAAAGCAGATATAGATAACCACGTGTTAGATAATACTGTATTTGAAAGTCGCGAATCATTTGATCAAAGCCTTTCTCAAATTATTGATAGCTATGAACCGAATCTCATTGTTTTAGCTGGATTTATGCGAATCTTAAGTGATGAATTTGTTGAACACTTTCGTGGCAGAATGATTAATATTCACCCTTCCCTACTTCCGAAATATAAAGGCTTAAACACACATCAACGTGCCTTAGAGGGTGGTGATAGTGAACACGGTGCGAGCGTACATTTTGTGATTCCTGAACTCGATGCAGGTACGATTATCATTCAAGGTATTGTTCCAGTAGAAACAAATGATACAGTTGATGAATTACAGCAGCGAGTACATCTAATCGAACATCGAATCTATCCGCTAGCTGTAAAGTATTTGGCGGAAGATAGCTTGTCACTTGAAGAAGATAAATTATTATACAAAGGTGCATTATTGAATGAGCCTTTTAAAGAACAACTAAACTAGAACTGATAAACCAAATACAATAATTTACATTTTATAGATAACAAAAGAGCGCCAATTTGGCGCTCTTTTGTTATCTATATGACATTTAAAATCAATCAGGAACACCTTGCCATAACATCTCATAACCAAGTTCATGGGTACTATCACAGAATGTACCTAAATGATCGAACTTCTCTTTAAACGCAGAATCTGCATGTGATGCTTCATGTTGCTCAAATGATTTCCAATATGTCACTATGACCAAATCATGTGGTGTTTCACCTTCTGGAACTGGAGCGCCAACTGAACCTTCTGCCGATACAAACCCTGAATTTTTAAATACCTGTCCTGCAATAAAACCACCATTATCATTACCATAAGTGTCTTTCACTACATTACACATTTCACCCATCGTTAATTCTACATCTTCGACGGTAACACCCTCTTTAAGATTGATAACATTGAACAACATCACGCATCCGAACGGTACTTCTATTGGATGAAACATTTAAAACCCTCTTGTTTATTTAGTATATTAGAGAATCATAATATACCCTGTATTAATGTAAATCAACACCCTACATACACTACATATTTGCTTTGCCGTGTTTAATTAAAATATCGATAAATTCCTGCAGATAAGATTTTAAATACTTACTTTTTACATACGCGGCTGTGGTGGTGGATGACGGGAAAAACTCACTCATATCTCTTAACAACAAATCGTCATTAGACTTATCTTCAAATGCCATTTTGGCAATTATCCCTGCACCAAAGCCAAGTTTTACATAGCTTTTTATAACGTCCGTGTCGGTAGCAGCAAAAGTAATATCAGTTTTTAACTCTAAAGCCTCAAACGCTTCTTGAATCTTTGTACGACCAGTAAAGCCAAACACATACGTTAACAATGGGTAATCAGCAATTCTCTGTAAGGTTAATTTACCCTTAGCTAAAGGATGTTCATGAGGCACGATAAGTGCATGATTCCAGTCATAACACTTGTGAGTAATTAAATCTGAGTGCTCTTGTAATTCCTCAGTGCAGACTGCAACATCGGCTTCTCTCTTATGTAACATTTCTACTAACTGAGCTGGGTTGCCCTGAAAGAAGTGAATTTTTACTTTAGGATATTTCTCACGAAACTCATTAATAACACTTGGTAGAAAATACTTAGCCTGCGTATGTGTAGTGGCAAGTCGTAGCTCACCTACTCGGGCATCTCTATGATCATCTGCCACTGCCCTAATATTTTCTAAAGCCAATTCCATATTATCTATTTCGTTGGCAATATCTAAACATAAAGGAGTTGGAGCATCCAAACGCTTACCCTTGCGCACAAAAAGTGGCATCCCCAATTCATCTTCTAATAAACTCAGTTGGCGACTGACAGCTGATTGCACAACAAAGAGTTGTTTTGCGGCTTCACTAATATTTAGCCCGTTGTTTAGTAAGACTTTTAATAATTGAAGTTGGGTTATTTTCATACGACTTTTCTCTGATTTAGATTCTATTAGATCTTTAAAAGGCTCTTTATATATCTTTTTAAGTGATATTAGAATCTAATTTTATCACTTTTAATGATTATTTCTATCGTTATAATTGCTACAACTTAAAATTATTAACCCACTTTTACTAAGCATAGTAAGGAAAGGTTGTATTATGACTATATTAAACCAACAACAAATTGAAAAAGTCTCAGCCGCTGTCGATGGACTAGACTCTATGCAACTGGCTTGGGTAAGTGGTTACTTTTCAGGGCTTTCAGCACAACCTGGATCCTCTTTACAAAATAGCATTGCAAACTCCGTTGAACAATCATCTCCAGCTTCTAAAGCAGGTAAGAAAATTACCGTTTTATACGGTAGTCAAACAGGAAACAGTAAAAATATAGCAGAGTCTTTACATACAGCTCTAGAGTTAAATGGGAACCAAGCAGAACTTAAAAACTTATTAGACTACCGTCCACAGCAACTCAAGAAAGAGCAAAAAGTGATTGTGGTTATAAGCACTCAAGGCAATGGAGAAGCTCCAGATGAAGCATTAGGTTTCTATAAGTTTATTACTGGTGATCGTGCACCACGTTTAGAGAATCTAGAATTTTCCGTCTTAGGATTAGGAGATTCAAGTTATGATGACTATTGTCAAACAGGTAAAGATGTCGATAACGCTTTAGAAAATTTAGGAGCTAAGCGTTTTCATGAGAGAATTGATGTTGATCTAGATTTTGAAGATGACGTAATAACTTGGAAAAAAGACATCCTCAGCAAAAGTGAGCCTAAAGCTGATACGGTTGTAAGTTTTGCTCCTAAATTAGGGACAGGAACAACTGAAATTACTACAGAAATATATTCTGAAGCTAATCCTTATCAAGCAGAAATATTAAATATAGTTGACTTAACCACAGCAGAATCCACTCAGAATGCTTACCATATTGAATTAGCCGTCGAGGCTGATGGTTTAAGCTATAAAGCAGGTGATATTCTAGCAGTTCTGCCTGATAACCAAGACAAGCTAGTCGATGCTTTAATAAACAAACTTGATTACAACGCTAATGAGACAGTAACTATAAAGAAAGGGCAATTCGAACTTCATACTGCTTTTAAACACCACTTAGAAATTAGTAATTTAACCGCTAATGTTATTAAAACTTACGCAGGTTTTATCAAATCAGAAAGCTTGCAAATATTACTCGATGACGAAGAGTCGTTAAAAGACTACTTGAACGGATCTGATTTATTAAATTTAGTGACCGATTATCCAGGTGAAATATCTACTCAAGATTTAGTAGCAAGTCTTCGACCTCTTATTTCAAGACAATACTCGATCGCAAGTTCTGAAGAAATTCATGAAGAAGAAGTACATATTTTAATCAAGCCAGTTACCTATAGTCTTCCTCATAATAAAGACGAAGATGATAGAAAGCATTTAGGTGTGGCCTCTAACTGGTTAAAAGACAAACAATTGGGCGATACTGTTCCAGTTCATATAAAGTCAAATAGCGGTTTCAAGTTACCAGAAAACATTGGTGGTACAAGCGAAGATAAAATCATTATGATTGGTGCAGGCACTGGCGTTGCACCTTTCAGAAGTTTCCTTTACGAACGCGAAAATCAGGGTGCAAATGGCAATAGCTGGTTATTCTTTGGTGAGCAGCGTTTTCGTAGTGATTTCTTATATCAAACAGAATGGCAGAAATTTTTAAAAGATGGCACTTTAGAAAAAATGAATGTTGCCTTCTCTCGTGACCAAGAAGAAAAAGTTTACATTCAGCACAAACTACTTGAAGAAGCAGCCAATGTATATCAATGGATTGAACAAGGCGCAACGCTATATATTTGTGGTGATATTAATAACCTTGCAAAAGATGTTCATAACACTTTAGTAAAAATCATCTCGGAGCAATCTGGTAAGTCACTAGAAGATGCTGAAACGCAATTGGATGATATGAAGATCAGTAAGAAATACCAACGTGATGTGTATTAATTATCTTACAAACACTCTTTAAAATAGATAGAAAAGACACCCCCCTACTTTTATACAACTCTTTGTAAAATTAAGGAGTGTCATTTACTTTAAACAAACAAGATTGAGAAGTAGCAATGAGTAAAACATTAGTAAAGCCTTTACCTGAAATCCACCAAGGTGAACTCATCGAGGGTAGTAGTGAAGTAGAGGTAGCTAAAGATAAAGGCAACTATTTACGCGGTACCATCGAAACTGCATTTGCAGATCGGATTACAGCATCAATTCCTGATAATGATACCTATCTGCTTAAATTTCATGGTACTTATCAACAAGATGATCGTGATTTAAGAGAACTACGCAGAGATAAAAAACTAGAGCCAGCCTACTCTTTCATGACAAGAATGCGAGTACCTGGCGGTGAATTAACAGCTAAACAATGGATAGCTTCAGACAATATTGCGACTCAATATGGCAATAACACCATGAAGCTGAGTACTCGTCAGGCAGTACAGTTTCATGGCTTTATTAAATATGATTTGAAAAAAGCGATTCAAGCAATGGATAAAGCATTGTTAGACAGCATCGGCGGTTGTGGTGATGTAAACAGAAATGTCATGTGTGACCCTGATCCAAGCAACGCCGATGTACATGCACAAGTATTCCCGTGGGCAAAAAAAGTAAGCGAACATTTACTCCCTAAGTCACGTGCTTATCATGAAATCTGGCTGGACGAAGGTAAAGGAGATGGGAAAAAACGCGTTGATTCAGAAGCTAAACAAGATAATGAGAGCTTAGAACAAGAATTTTCAGAACCTATGTATGGCAAACTATACCTGCCAAAAAAATTCAAAATAGGAATCGCGATTCCACCAAATAATGATATGGACGTCTATATCAATGATATTGCGGCAGTCGCGATTATCAAGAATAAGAAACTCCAAGGATTTAACATTTCTGTCGGTGGTGGCTTAGCTATGACCTTTGGCAGACCTGATACCTACCCTCGATTAGCATCAGACGTTGCTTACATCGAACCCGAAAAATTATTAGACGTGTGTAAGACCGTATTAGAAATACAACGGGACTTCGGTGACAGAACTGATCGTAAACAAGGCCGATTGAAATATACAGTTGATCGTATGGGTGTCGATAATTTCAAAGCGATGATGGAAGAGCGTTTAGGCTATAAGCTTGAGCCAGCAAAAGCTGTTGAATTCAAAACCTCAGCGGATAAATTTGGATGGCACCAAGCAACTGATAAACAATGGCACTTAACATTATTTGTAGAACATGGTCGCGTTATTGATATTGAAGGATCTAAATTAAAAACGGCTTTAAGAGAAATTGCTGAACTAGAATATTGTAACTTTAGGCTGACAGGGAATCAGCACTTAATGTTAGTCAATATTGCTGAAGTAAATAAAGAGAAAATTAACGCTGTTCTTTCTAAATATAAACTATCTGCAGATGCTAATGAATTGAGCGGCATGCGTCGCAATGCTATCGCCTGTGTGGCTTTAAATACGTGTCCGCTCGCCATGGCTGAAGCTGAACGTTATCTCCCTTCATTGATTTCTAAAATTGACCCAATCTTAGAAAAGAACGGTTTATTTAAAGATGAAATTAAAACCAGAATGACTGGATGCCCAAATGGCTGTGGTCGTTCAGTAATGGGCGAGATTGGCTTTGTTGGTAAATCTATGGGTAAGTACAATATGTACCTAGGTTCGAGCCATCAGAGCGATCGCTTAGCTAAACTCTATAAAGAAAACTTAGATGAGGTAGCTATCCTGGCAGAACTAGAAGTGCTACTAGCAGACTATGCAAATAATCGAACTAAAGATGAAAAATTTGGTGATTATGCGATTCGAGCTAACTACGTAAAAGAAACTATTGTTGGCCTAGATTTTCACGATTAACAATTGATTTAATAAACAATAAAAAACGCGCAAATAGCGCGTTTTTTATTGGAGTATGATTATACAAAACACCCCCCTACTTTTAACATGTTTTCAAAACAACAGATCTTTTGAGAAATTATCTCTATGCTCCACTTTCTCTTGCTGAAGCTCAGCTGGAAAATCACCTAAAGTGATTAGTTTCGACGAGATATAATCTTCTCTACTGCAATCAAATCTTCTTCGGTATCAACACCATGTCCAGGGACTTGCTCAGCAACAGCCACATGAATTCTCGCTCCAAACCACATAGCACGAAGTTGCTCTAACTTTTCTAGTTGTTCAATCTGACAAGCATCCATTTTAGCGAAGCTTTTTAGGTACGCAGCGCGATACGCATAGATACCTATATGACGTTGGGCATAATGACTAACAGAGATTGCATTTTCTTCTAAAGAATCTCTGTGAAAAGGTATTGGTGCACGACTAAAGTACATAGCCAAGCCTTGCTTATCAGTCACTACTTTAACCACATTTGGATCGTTATATTCAGCTTGTGTTTGAATCGTAGTGGATAATGTAGACATCGTAGCTTCAGGATTATTCTCTAAGTTTTCCGCAACTTGCTTTAAGCTTTCAATGGGCGTTAATGGCTCATCACCTTGCAGATTTACCACTATCGTATCATCCGACCATTGTTTAATTTCAACCACTTCAGCTAATCGATCACTACCTGTTTCGTGATCAGGAGATGTCATACAAACTTCCGCACCGAAGCCTTCACAAACCTGTTGAATTCGCTCGTCATCGGTAGCCACAATTATTGCTTTATGACCTAATTCTTGCGCAGCTGCTTGCGCACGTTCGTATACATGCTGGATCATTGGTTTGCCAGCAATTAAACGCAGAGGCTTACCCGGTAATCGAGTTGATGCGTAGCGTGAAGGAATAACTAATACTGTTTCGCTCATTGTTTACCCCTCAGTAGTTTATCTCCTATACTCATTTTTTTAGTTTCTCAACTTCATCGCTAGTTAACGCTCGCGCATCCTCCTCCAACATTACGGGAATCCCGTCTTTGATTGGATAAGCTAAACGTGCTGATTTAGAGATGAGTTCTTTATTCTTTTTATCAAAAATTAATGGACCTTTTGTTACAGGGCAGACGAGAATATCGAGTAGTTTTTTATCCATATTTATATCCTATAAATAACTATAAGAGGGTAAAAAGAATGACACCCCCCTACTTTTAGATGGTTTTATAATAGTTTAAGTAGATTTGATTGATTCAAATTTAGTGATTAACGCTTCATCAAATTCATTTGATAAGGTTGCTGTTATCGGTAAATACCAATAATGTGTAGCATCACCAATTAAT
>CALISP010000055.1 GCA_938041705.1 uncultured Cocleimonas sp.
TCAAGAACACTTGGCTTTATCATTGGCTTTTTTGGGCTTTACTTTCTGGTGATCGGCTTATTTAGCTTGGTTGCGATTACCGTATTAAAAGGCTCCACTGACGGTGGAATGCCCGAGAAAGATATATACGCAATCGTCCTAACCATCTCATCTATCTTCATCTCGATGGCGGCCATGTTTATCGGTTATAAACTCATTAAACGACTCGATAGCGGACGCAAACTGTTTAATGTTTTAGTCGTCGTTAGCATTCTAATAAGCATTGCCCAATACACGTATAACCAAAACGTGATTGCGAGAAGCTTTTCTAATATGCCACCAGAATTAGCTGCCGCCGCACGAGGCAGCGAATCTGCTTCATCACAATTGGTATTTATATTGCCCGCTGTATTAGTTGTGCTTGCAATAATTTTGAATTTTGGAAAAGTAAAAGAATGGTTAACCCGATAAAGAATTTGTTTTAATGATTTAAACGACACGCCCCTACTTTATGAATAACAACACGTTTGGGGTTTATAAAAGCGTAGTTGGCATTAATGCAAAACTAGGGGTATTTTCATTCATTTTGTGCTTATTCAAGCTCTAATAATTACAATACGGTAATTAAATCAAAACCTAACAACTAGTAGATAATTGTTCAGCAGTTACAGGCTTATCAATACATACTCTATTTCGCCCACTCTCTTTAGCTTCATAAAGTGCTTTATCGGCCCTTACTAGAATTTGTGAAGCTGTTTTGTCATCTAACTTAACCTGTGAAATACCTATGCTGATAGTGACTTTAATAACTCCAGAGTCGCTTATTGCTCTTATTGTAGTAATCTTTTCACGAAGCGCTTCTGCCTTCGGTTTAGCCATTTCCGTATCCATATCAGGGATCAAAATTGTAAACTCCTCACCACCGGTTCTCGCGACATGAGCAATCTTTCCAAACATAGCCTCGCATGCCTTCGATACTTCCTGAATAACTCTATCTCCCGCTTGATGCCCATACTTATCATTAATCGCTTTAAAGAGATCAATATCCAAGGCTAAAATGGTAAATGGTTTATTGGTATTAAAGAAACGAGACATTTCAAGATCAATTGCTTCATCAAAGGCACGTCGATTGAGTAAACCACTTAAAGAATCGATACGAGATAATTGATCGAGTTTAAATTCCAGCTCCTTACTTTCAGTCACATCACGCTCAATTGCCACAAAATGAGAAACCTTTCCATCAGAGTCGCGCAACGGCAAGATATTCATATCAAGCCAATAACCTTCGCCAGACTTACTATAATTTTTAATAGAAACCCTAACAGGCTCCTGTTTAATCAAAGCATTACGAATTTTTTCTTTAGTTTTAGGGTCTGTATCACTCGACTGCAACATTCTAGGGTCACCCCCAACCGCTTCTTCATAACTGTAACCCGTTAATTCAGTAAACGCTTTGTTAACGTAAACAATTTCAGGGCCTGGAGAACTGATCGGAAAAGCCTTTGTAACGACAATAATGTCGCCAGCCTCCTCAATGATATCTTTAAAATCGAAGTTAAATCGTGACATGGAAACTAATAGTTAAATTATAAAACATTAATATAGCATCCATAAAGTGAACAGATTATGAACAAAAAAATGGCATACAAATATATTTACTGATGTATATAAGTAACTACATTTAAATTTAAGCAACAAGCGTAATATCAACTAAAAACAAAACATAAATCAAAAAATTGAGGTAGTTTTATTAAATTCAAGAAAAGTTGATTCAATAAGAAATATTAAGCGATGGCCGTCAGCAATAATACCGGATACTCACCGTAAGGCTTTTGCACCGTGCTGGCAGGATTTATCTCAGCCTGACTAAACCCTGAATCTATCGCAAAGTCCATTAGCTGTTTTGCACTGAAACCAAAATGGAAAACGCCCGTATCTTCTTGATGAAAACTACCATCTTCCGTTTCAAGATCAGCCAAAGCGATAAAGCCACCCGGCTTTAGCATTGAATGTAATTTACCAAATAATGATTTAAGGTCATCAACGTGATGAAGCGTCATAGAAGAGATAATGCCGTCAAATGATCGATTCAAGTTTGAAGTAGTTAAGTCCATCTCAATAACCTCAAGCTCACAATCAATCTGATCTTGTTTTTGTATCAACTGCTCATTCATTGATGTAGATATATCGACTGCCGTAAAACTCGCTACATAAGGCGCTATTTTCTCCAAAAGCAAACCAGTGCCCGAACCAAAATCCATTAACTCCATATCAGGCTTTAAATCAATATGCTTCATAACCGAAGATGCAATCGTCGCGACGTTTTCGACTCTATGATCATCTTGTTCGTAGCCTTCGGCTTTGTCCTTAAAGAAATCTTTGCTCATTGAATGTCTTCCTTGCTTTAAGGGTTATTGATCAATTTATGATTATAGATAAAAACCAACTTTAGAATAGCCTTCCACTTTTCAAATATAAAGCGCAAGGCTTTAGCTCTCCTGAGAATTTTAACATCAGCACATAGAGTATATTTCACTAAAAGTAATCAACTATTTTTGATAAAAATCATCATTTCTGCAATTAAAAATCTTGACTATTTTTTTACTTTTACTTGTCCACAAAAGCTGTGGATAAGTCTGTGCATATCCTTAATAACAAAGTCCAAAAGCCTTGCTATAGTGAGTTCCCTTACAGATTGGTCAATTTTTGACCACTAATATATTATCATTATATATCAGGATCTTACAGAGTACAATTGACAGATTAATGTAAAAAACGTACCGATATAGACCTTTTTAAAAAATTTAGCACTTGCTTTTTTAATTGTGAATAAAATAGAAAACAGTCATAAAGACTGACGATATTGCTAAGTCATTGTTAAGCTTAGATTAAGCTAAAATTGTATGGTTTTTATACATAAAATAATGCAATAAGCATTATTCACTTGCTGATAACATTTTTAAATAGGTAGGGTAATTTATAAGCAATTAAAGAGTTTGTTGAGAAAAAATGATTTTTATTTACATTCAATTTTTATGACTTAAATATTTTGATTACTCAAAAGCTGAGATAGTTTTGATAATAAATACAAAATTATTTATTTTTTAGACACCCCCCTACTTTTAGCATAACTGTATGAGAGTTTACCTAGCTTTGCATAGGCTCTCTTTACGTTTTTAAACAACAAAAACGTAATATCACTTAAAAGTGTGAGGGGGGGGGTTGTCTTTTCTATCTCTAAGCAATCAGCTGCGGCATAAAGAAAGTAGCCAAACTCAACACTAAAAAGAATCCCGCCATATCAGTTACGGTTGTCAACAATGGCCCTGAGGCGACTGCGGGGTCGATGCCGAAGTGCTTGAGTATGAGTGGGACTGTTCCGCCAATTGATACGGCGATTAGGGTATTTAGTGAAAGTGCGAGGCCGATGACTATGCCTAGGTAGCCATTGTCTTTCCAGAACCAGACGACGAGGCCAATGAGGATACCGAGAATGAAGCCATTGATGATGCCGACGCCGAGTTCTTTACGCAGTACGTGAAATATGTCTGTTGGGCGGGTTAGGCCGAGTGATAGCTCACGCATGCTGACGCCGACGGCTTGGTTGCCTGAGCAACCACTCATATCCGATACCATGGGTAAGAATATAGCGATGGCGATGACTGCTGTTAGCGTTGATTCGTATGAGGCGATTACGCTGGCAGCGATAATGTTGAGCACGATATTTGATGATAACCACGAGAGCCTACGTTTGGCGCGTTGCCACAGTGGCATCGAGCGCAGTTCGTCACCGATTTGTTGTCTGGATAAACTTTGTTGTTCTGAGCGTTCGAGTTCGGCTTCGGCGTGTTCTATACGTGATACAACACCCATTAAGTAGCCTTGATGGTCTGTAACGGGTACGCCTAGAAAGTTGTTTTTATCAAACAGTATGGTGAGTTCGTCTTGACTGGTATCTACACTTACCGAGGTTACGTCTTGCATAACTTCTGCGAGTTTTATTGAGCGTTTGCTTCTTAACAGCGAACGTAATGAAATGACGCCAACGAGTTTGTCGGTTTCATCGAGTATGTAGGGGTGTTGGCCGCGATAACGATCGAATTGATCGTCGTCTGAAGCTAAGCGCCTGAGTACTGCGCCGACGGTTTCGTTGTTATGGAAACTAAACGCGCCTAGTTCCATTAGACCACCCGCTGTATCGGGTTCGTATTGTGAGAGTTTGCGCACTTCTTGTGCGATTTGCGGCTCCATCGCAAGCAGGATTGCTTCACCGCTTTCTCTGTCTATTTCATTGATGATGTCTGCTTGGGTGTCACTGTGCAGCTCGTCCATGATTTTTGCCGCGACATTAGAGTCGAGATTTTCGAGCATGTCGGCGGCTAGCCCTGAGGGGGCTTCTTCAAGCATGTCGGCCGCTGATTCTGGCGAGATGATGGTCATCATCTGGTCACGATCGTCAGCGTTCATACGCGAGGCTTGACGCAAGGCCTCTTGATTGGAGATGCTTTCTACGATTTCTTCGACTTGTTTTTCATCTGACGCATCTATCGCGTTATGCAGATTGTCTTCGAGTTCGTCGAGGAACTCTTTTTCGTCTTCGTTAGGCTTATTTTCCATATTGTTTATCCCTTATAAACATTCCTTTTCGAATATTCATTCCATTGTTGGTTTTTATCAGGAACGCTTTTTCAGGCAAATTCTAATTTTTGCAAAAATCTAATTAAGCAACTTCGTTTAACTTAATCACTGCAGGATGTTCACGCTGTGTGGCTTGCCACAAATCATAATTGGCTTGTAAGTTGACCCAAAAACGCGCTTTGCTTTGGCCTGCACGTTCGAGTTGGACGGCTAAATCTGGACTAATACCTGCTTTGCCATTTAATACTCGTGATAAGGCAGTTCGGGACATACCTAAACGCTGTGCCGATTCAGTAACACCTAAACCTAATGGTTTAATGACAGTTTCATTTAAGAATAGCCCTGGATGTGGTGGATTGTGCATCATGATCGACTCCTTATCTATTTTCGTGACAAATGTTTAATGGCGTATTTAGTGATAGTCGAGATAATCCAACAGCTCAACATCGTTGCCTGTAAATCTAAATATTACTCGCCAGTTTCCATTTACCTTGATTGACGGATACCCTTTGAATTCACCCTTAAGTGAATTTTTAATTACGCCAAGCGAAAACGCAGGAAGATCAAGTTCATCATTGCTTTCAGCAATTTCAAGCGCCGCTAGAATCATTTGTAGTTTTATTTGGTGCGAGGCGATAATCCCTTGTTTACTGCCCGTTTCATAAAACTTGCGTAAACCTTTGTGCTGGAAACTAATTATCATAGAGTTGATATTGTACCTTGTAACGGCACAGAGTGCAATTAACTAATACACCCCACTACTTTTAGTCAATAAGTAAGGGGGTGTATTTTCTACTTCTTCATGTCCGATTTCCTGTAAGCCGCGTTATTCACAATGGTTTTTTTCAAACCGGCTTGCTCGTCTTGTTCGCGTAAGTGTTTTAGCTTTTCGCCTATTTTTAATTCTAAGCCGCGCGCTACAGGTTCGTAGTAAATGCGTTCGCCTATTTCTTCAGGAAAGTAACTTTCACCGGCTGCATAAGCGCCTTCTTCTTTATGAGCGTAGCGATAGTCTTTACCGAAGTCTAGATCTTTCATGAAGGTGGTTGGTGCGTTACGCAGATGATTTGGCACATCGAGTGAGCCTGAATTTTTGGCGTCTTGCATGGCATGATTGTAAGCACTGTAAACCGCATTACTCTTTGGTGCTGAAGAGAGATAGATTAGGGCTTGGGCGATGGTTAATTCGCCTTCGGGACTGCCTAGACGTTCGTAGGTTGCCCATGCATTTAGCGCTATTTCCAAAGCACGTGGATCAGCATTGCCGATGTCTTCGCTTGCCATTCTTACCACACGACGTGCGATGTAAAGCGGATCACAACCGCCATCGATCATGCGGCAAAACCAGTACACTGCGGCATCAGGATTACTACCACGCATCGATTTATGCATAGCTGAGATTTGTTCGTAAAATAGATCGCCGCCTTTATCAAAACGGCGCACACCTTCGCTGGCGATTTCTTCAATGGTGGCAACGGTAATTTTGCCGTCGACGGATAAGTCAGTGGCAATTTCTAGGTAATTTAGACTGCGTCGTGCATCGCCATCAGCAACTCGTGCAAGAAACGTTAGGGCATCGTCTTCGATTTCTAGATTGAGTTTACCGAGGCCTTTTTCTGAATCATTTATTGCTGCTAATACGATGCGTTTAATATCGTCTTCAGTCAGCGAACGCAATATGTAGGTTCTTACTCGTGAGAGTAATGCGTTGTTGAGTTCGAATGATGGGTTTTCGGTGGTTGCACCGATAAAGCTAAACGTACCGTCTTCAACATGTGGCAAGAATGCATCTTGCTGTGATTTGTTAAAGCGATGTACTTCATCGACAAATAACACGGTACTGCGACCATCTAATTGATGATTCTGTTGCGCTAGTTTAACGGCTTCGCGGATGTCTTTAACGCCCGACAACACTGCCGACATGGTTATGAATTCAGCACCGCTGTATTTTGCAATCATTCTTGCTAGTGTGGTTTTACCTGTACCCGGTGGGCCCCAGAACAGCATTGAATGTAATCGATCTTGCTCGATTGCCGCACGCAATTGTTTGCCTTCGCCCAAGATATGTTGTTGGCCGACGTATTCATCCAGCGATTGTGGGCGCATGCGTTCTGCGAGCGGTTTGTTATCTGGATTAATATTGATTTTGTCGTTGGGGTTATTCACGCTTGAATTGTAGCATCCAAAAATAGTTGAGAATAATCTTAATAAAATCTAAAAAGGGGGTGCCTTCTTAGCCTCCCTAGGAGGCAAGAAGGTAGTAGAGTAATTTCCGTAAGGAAATACCGTGGAAGGTCGAAGCAATGAACGGAAATACCCAAGTAGTTTCATTTCCCGTATAATTCTTTAAAATACAATCATCTAAGGGCTTAGTTGATTACTTTACATTTATTTACATGAACTAGTTTTCATGTCGATTGACTAACAATAATACGAAATAAAATTAACAAGACGTAATTCTTGATGAATTACATTAGGGGAATAACATGG
>CALISP010000056.1 GCA_938041705.1 uncultured Cocleimonas sp.
AGGATCATAAATTGGTCCTAAAGATGTAGTAATTTCACTGCTTAATGGACGCTTTGCATCAACTGGAACGGCAATTTTTAGCTGACGTGGAATTGCCCACGACGGCTCTTTCATATTTTCATCAATAGCAGCCAAAGCTTGAGGTGTTAATGAAATAATAAAGTAACCTGAGATTCCGCCAATTGCTTTTTGGAAGGGCGTAAACATACAACATTTCAATAGTACATTTGAAACTGTTGATTGTGCCCATGGCATCGCGCCGAGCATAGATGTTCCGTCAATGACTGCATGATGGTTCTCTGGGTCCCGGTCAATCCATTCGAGTAAGTTTAAAACGTCCTCTTCTCGGTAGGTAGTAGCACCTGTGGTTTCATGCCCTACCCCAAAAAACAATGTTATTCCCATTGCTGTTAATTCGTCAGCGGTAGGAATATGCCCTTCATCTTTACTAAAATGAATACGACTTTCATCGCCGTTCTTGGCATAACGTTGCATTTCTAATAATTGCGCACCCCAAGACTGACGGAAAAATCCACCTGCCTGACCTGCTTCACTTTCTGTTTCTGGTGTATCCACAAATATCTGCTGATTTTTATTTGCATTTACTAAATGTTGCGCACATACGGTAAATCCACTGTGTCCACCACCTAAACCTACAGCCATTTTATTGCTTTTCGGAAAACCGAAATAACGATTGATCTCACGCATCATATCGACAAGAACTTTATCCGCTGGATAACCACGGTGCATACCACGACCCAGCTCAGCAGTAGTAAACTTTCCGACTTTATTGCCTTGGTCATCTAATTTTGGATAATTTTCTTCTACCCATGCATCAAACTCATAACGCAACTGACGAGCATCAAACTCATCCGTGGTCATGTCAGTGATTGGACCAACACCGAAAAATGGGTTAATAGTACGACTAGGGATACCGTTACTTGTTGCTGCTAACGATACTTCTCGTTGAGCCTTTAGGTTTTCTATAGATGACATTTATTCCTCCAAATAAAACGAACCTGAATTTACATAGATATGCTTTGTCTAAAAAGAGAAGTGCATGCTAAGTAATTTCAGGGATTGTATTAAAAATAGTAAATATTTCAATTAAATACAGTTTTATTTCTTTTATATGTCTTCTAGTGATAATCAATGTCGCTATCGTAACAAAGAGGGTTACTAATTTTATTAAGAAATTTTAGTTTGGGATATAGAGACTTAATTATTAGCAAAAGACACCCCCCTACTTTTATGGGGTTTTCAACAATGCCCGCCACCTTGATTATTACCGCTCTGTTAGTAGATTGTGATTTTTTCGGGATTAGTATTAGAACAATGCTATTACCTCTCTATCGCTTGACTAAAGATTTTCATCTAAAATACGCTGATGAATAAAAACTCCATCAAACAAGCCTTGGATGCAATAGCGCTTGTAGATAAAGATGTGGCAAAGGCGTTACCTTCTTTTGGCTATCCACCTCCACGTATTCGTCCCGCTGGAATCGAGACATTTTTTTCTATTGTTGTCGGACAGCAATTATCAACACATGCTGCTGCATCGATAATGAAGCGCGCTAGAGAACTACTACCTGATATCACCCCTGAGAATATTTTATCTAAAACCGATGAAGAACTAAGATCTATTGGCTTATCTAAACAGAAAATTATTTATGTCAAAGGTATGGCAGAAGCTATTTTAAAAGGAGAGTTTGACCCTAACGCTTTAGAAGCCCTCGATGATAAAGCGGCAATTGAAACGATTACCGCTCTAAAAGGTTTTGGCCCGTGGAGTGCGGAAATATATTGTATGTTTTCACTACAACGACAGGATATTTTCCCTTCGGGAGATTTAGCTTTACTTATAGCGATACAAAAGCTCAAAGGTCTAGATGAGAAACCGACACCTAAAGAAGCTCAAGTGATTATCCAACATTGGTCTCCCTGGCGTTCTGCTGGTAGTTTATTTCTGTGGCATTACTATCATGGCATACCGACTTAATTATTATATTCACCTGCATTTAGGCTTATTTGTATGATTTTATGTAAGGCCATGTAAAGAAATGTAAAGAACTAAACCTTCGTTTGTTTTACCCCTCTGAACTATCGTAAGTTGCAATAAAGCGACAACAAAAGGAGTAAGACATGAAACAGATATTATTAATTGCGTTATTAGGGGTAACAGTTACTTTGGCAACACCATCATTATCTTTTGCAGATAATGGCTACCGCGCTAACGGTGGATCAGATTATAAACTAGACCAACAGCGTCAAAAAGCTCATGCAAATAAGCAGCGTCGTCAACATAGAAATGACCATAAAAAGTTTGTCGCTAAACCACAAAAGCCGCATCGTGTTATTAAGCAGATTAAACGAGACCTAAATAAGACTCGTCATCACAATAAACAATTTGTGAAAAATAAGCATGGTCATAATAATAAACATGGCTATAACAAACACGGTCATAACAATCATAAAAAACATGGTTACAACAAGAACTATCATAACAACAAACCATCATTCTCAATTTCATGGAATGTAGGTGATTCAACAGTTGCTTATGGTAATAATGGTTATAACCAAAACTACAACACTGGTTACAACAATGGCTATAACAAGAGTCATAGAAAGAACCGTGGAAAAAGAATATATAGCCGCATTCATAACCAAGCGAATCGTATTCAACATGGAATCAATAATGGTCAATTGGTTAAACGTGAAGTAAGAAAGCTTAGACACGAGCAGCGTGATATCAAACAGACCTTGGCGCATTACAAACGTGATGGCCGTTTGAATAGATATGAGCGAAATGAATTGAATCAGTTACTTGATATTGCTAGTGGAAACATTCACCGCAAACGCAATAATCGTTTAACTCGATATTCAAGACACAATAACCACTATGTTCAATACTAAAAAAATGATAGTTAATTAAGTCATTGAAAAACAATAAAGCCCAGAGTAATCTGGGCTTTATTGTTTACTTTAAAACCTATGAAGTAGTTCTATTTTGAAGACTTTCCTTTAACATCATCAACCTTATCTTTAACTGACTCAGCAACATCTTCGGCTACATCTTTGGCTTTATCGACTGCTTCATCAGCAGCATTTTTAACTTCATCTTTTAGATTATCTAAAGCATCAATAACTGATTTCTTACAAAATATAGGCCCTACTATTTTTGCACCCAAACAAATACCTGTAGCTGCAACAAATGCAGTTACTATTAGACCTAGTATTGCGAAAAACTTACCAAATAAAAGGGTTAACAAAAAAAACACTGACAACATGCCAAAGACTACACGTAATTCACAACTTAAATTTTTCTCGAACATTTTTCTATCCTCATTTAAAAAACAAAGTAACACTGGCTGTTATAACATAATTTGCATATTTGATGGGCTAATGACAAGCTATTACACCAAGCAAATTACTCAGATAACTAAACCAAATCAAGGTTTTGATTGATATGTGCATATATCAATCAAAACACTAAAAAATACATCGTCAGATTGAAATAATATGTCTAATTTAAACAACTTAACTGAAAATCAAATCATTGAAAGGCTTAGTGCATATACAAACACTGAAAGTACGTTTGATATTGCAGATCAATTTGCAACAACTGAATATAAAAAAGCTAGTGTTCTAATACCATTAGTGAAAAAAAATAATAATTGGCATGTCTTATTTATTCGCCGGGCTGAATCAGATAAAGATCGTCATAGCGGACAAGTAGCCTTCGTTGGTGGCAAAGCAGAAACGTCTGATGATTCCGAAATTGATACTGCTTTACGCGAAACCCAAGAAGAGATTGGTGTGAATCCTAAGGATGTAAACGTACTAGGCCAGATTGGTTTTCACTACTCTGTCAGTCGTTTTCAAATTGCGCCAGTAATAGCAACTTTACCTTGGCCTTATGATTTAAAACTAGAACCTGGTGAAGTGGGTCATACATTTACTTACCCATTATCATGGCTTGCTGATGAAAGTAACTATGAAATTAGAAACCGTCAACCACCCGAATCAAACAAACAAGTACCAGTTATTTTCTTTAAAGAACACGAAGGTGAATTACTCTGGGGAGCGACAGCTAGAATGATGATTTCATT
>CALISP010000057.1 GCA_938041705.1 uncultured Cocleimonas sp.
ACAAGACCTACTTTTAAGGTAACGAAAGCTGCATTCATAAACGATTCGTTTTGAAATAAGCTGACATACCATTTAGTTGAAAAACCACCCCAAACTGTAACTAACTTTGAACTATTAAAACTAAATATTATTAGTAACAAAATCGGCAAATACAGAAAAACAAAGCCCAAGGTTAAACTAGTAGCATTAAACCAACTGAAACGATGACTATTCATTATGCTACTACCTCATGTTCTTTTTCTTGTTGTCGTTGGAATATAACAATTGGAATAACTAGTAACATCAGTAATACAACAGCAACCGCAGCTGCTACAGGCCAGTCACGATTATTAAAGAATTCGCTCCAGAGCGTTTTACCTATCATTAAGGTTTCTGAGCCCCCTAGAATATCTGGTATTACAAACTCACCCATTGCTGGGATAAATACTAAGAAACAACCAGCGATCACACCTGGCATCGACAATGGGAAAGTCACCTGCCAAAATGCACTTACACGCGTCGAACCTAAGTCTAAAGCTGCTTCGATTAATGAGTCATCCATTTTTTCGAGTGCCGCATAGAGGGGCAAAATCATGAATGGTAAATACGAATACACAATGCCAATGTATACCGCAATGTTGGTATTTAGGATTTCTAGTGGCGTATCGATAATGCCAATCCACATAAGAAAATAGTTAAGAAAGCCTTCTGTTTTTAGGATGCCTATCCAAGAATATATTCTAATTAAAAAACTTGTCCAAAAAGGTAAAATAACAAGTAGAACTAGTATTCCTCTCCAACGTGATGGTGCGCGTGCTAATGCATACGCCATAGGATAACCAATGAGTAAAACTAAGAAGGTGGATATCGTTGCTACTTTAAGACTGGATAAGTACGACTTCCAGTATAAATTATCTTCTATCAACCAGATGAAATTTTCAAAGTCTAGAGCTTTGAAGTAGGCAGGAATGCTTGATAAAAGTCCTAACTTTGTATCCAGTTGAGGCGTGTAAGGTGGAATTGATATCGCCATATCCGACAAGGATATTTTTAAAACAATAAAAAAAGGAGCTAGAAAAAAGATCAATAGCCACAGCATTGGAATAGATACTAATAACCACTTTCGCCAATTTATGCTCTTACCCATAGTTCTTATTCACTCAATGCAATGGCAGCGGTATCAGTCCAATACAACCAAACATCGTCTTCCCAAGTGATTTCACGAGCACTTAGGCGTCTACTATTGGTTGTTTGGGCTTTAACAGTGTCTCCATTAGCAAGGCGAACGTAATAAGTCGATATATTGCCTGAATAAGCGATATCCTCTACTTTCCCTTGTAGAATATTATTCACACCTTCGGGTTTTGTTTTACTAACACCTACTTTTTCTGGTCGTATAGATAACCATATAGTGACTCCAATATTCAAGGGTGTTGCGCTATGCAAAATTAAACTATCACCATCATTTGTCTCTACAATAACTTTCTTTTCATCTTGAGAAGTGACAACACCTTCGATGAAATTCACATTGCCAATAAAGTCTGAAACATATCGAGAATTTGGGGCCTCATAAATAATTGCTGGAGTATCAACTTGCTTTACGATGCCTTTATCCATAATCGCTATACGACTAGAAACCGTCATGGCCTCTTCTTGATCATGGGTAACAATCATAAAGGTTAAGCCCAATGATTCTTGAAGATTCATTAATTCGAACTGAGTACGTTCACGTAATTTTTTATCCAATGCACCTAAGGGCTCATCTAATAATAATAGTTTAGGCTTTTTAGCAAGTGATCGAGCTAATGCTACACGTTGACGCTGACCACCAGAAAGTTGGTGTGGTTTACGTTTTGCGAATTCTTCTAATTGAACAAGAGCCAGCATTTCGTCCACTCTTTGTTTAATTTCTTCTTTGCTATGTCCTTCTTGTTTTAGTCCAAAACCGATGTTTTTTTCCACGTTCATATGTGGAAAAAGAGCATAGGACTGAAACATCATATTTACAGAACGTTTATTGGGAGGAATATGAGAGATATCCTCGCCGCCAATCAGAATACTTCCTGATGTTGGTTCTTCAAAACCAGCTAGAAGCCTTAAGAGTGTGGTTTTACCACACCCAGAAGGCCCTAGTAATGCATAAAACTCTCTTTCATAAATATCTAAATTCAGATTATCTATAGCGGTAAAGTCGCCATATTTTTTAGTTACATTTACAAACTGTATCAATGGAGCTACATTTTGATCGTTCCATGACTCATGGGCTGTGTTGTCTAACACCTCTGTTGCCATTTCTACTAATTCCTTGTTTAGATATTAAAAGAGTTTTTATTGACCGCTTTTAATTTTTGTCCATGCACGATTTAAGATACGCTGTTGTTTTGCTTTTGGGCTCAAAATTGCATATAGACCCTTCATTGTTTCTTCATCAGGATATATTGCAGTATCTTTCAAAACACCTTCATCAATAAACTGTTGTGAAGTTATATTGCCATTAGCATAATTTACATAATTACTAGACTTCGCAATAACTTCTGGTTTCAGCAAATAATTAATGAATTCATAAGCTTCACTTTTGTTTTTAGCATCAATAGGTATTGCCAATTGATCGAACCACATTTGTGCGCCTTCTTTAGGAATTGTATATACAACCGTATTTCCATTTTTAGCTTCAGCTGCACGATCACGAGCTTGAAGTACATCGCCCGAATATCCCGCTGCTACACAGATATCACCATTAGCTAAACCACTTATAAACTCTGAAGAGTGGAATTTTTTAATGAATGGTCTCACTTTTGCAATGGCAGCTTCTGCTTTCTCAATATTCTCTTTACTGAAGTCACCAGGGTTTAGGCCCAAATAATGCATCGCAGCAGGAACCATTTCTGTTGGTGCATCTAACCAATAAATACCACAAGTTGACAATTTTTCTGCAACTTTAGGATCAAAGAGCATGTCCCAAGAATTAACTGGTGCATCAGGTAAAATAGCTTTTACTTTTTCTTCAACATAACCAATACCTGTTGTACCCCAAAGGTAGTTAACCGTATATTGATTTCCAGGATCGTAAACATCTGTTCTTTTAGCGATATTATCCCAAACATGTTTTAGATTACTTAATTTACTCTTATCGAGTTTTTGAAATGCCCCAGCAGCAATTTGACGAGTGACAAAATTAGCACTAGGAACCACAACGTCAAAACCAGACGCTCCAGTTAATAATTTGGTTTCTAATAATTCGTTGGTATCGAAAACATCGTAATTTACTTTAATTCCTGTTTCCTTGGTGAAGTCTGTAAGGATAGACTCATCAATATAATCTGACCAATTGTAAACATTTAAAGAGCGATCATCAGCAGCTTGAGTGATCGATGAGAAACACAGGGAAACTGCTAAAACACTAGTTGCAGAGATTATTTTAACTAACTTGTTTTTTTTCATACGGCGGACTCCATCCTTTTTTAGATAACAATATTAATTTGGCACAATAAATGTAAAAAGTCAAAATTTGTGATCACATATATTTTATTAAAAATATTTAATCAGTATGACTCCATTATAAATAATGAACGTTGACATAATTTAGTTATAGACTATCTATTAGTGATCACTGTTATG
>CALISP010000058.1 GCA_938041705.1 uncultured Cocleimonas sp.
GTGTCTAGTTATTTTCGTGACAATATTGCTAATTCTCGTACCTATTCCATGGTTAAACAGATTTGTGATGTGCAAGTCACGATTACAGCCACTGAGGCAGAGGCTTTATTACTAGAAAGTAATTTAATTAAGAAGTACCAGCCACGTTATAACATTCTGCTACGGGATGATAAAAGTTACCCCAATATATATTTATCGAAAGATAAGTTTCCTCGTTTAAGTTTTCATCGAGGTGCAAAAAAATCAAAAGGACAGTACTTTGGGCCATACCCAAGTGCAGGAGCCGTTCGAGAAACTTTGTCTTTGTTACAAAAGCTATTTCAAGTCAGGCAATGTGAAAATAGTTATTATAGTAATCGTTCTCGTCCTTGTTTGCAGTTTCAAATTAAGCGCTGTACAGCCCCATGCACTAATGAAATTACCGAAAAAGACTATCAACAAGGTGTTTCACATACGGTTAAGTTTTTACAAGGTAAGAGCCAGCAGGTTATAGATGATTTGGTACAACAGATGGATCATGCTTCAGTAAATTTGGAGTTTGAACAGGCTGCTGGTCATCGCGATAAAATTGAACAATTGCGTAAGATTTCACAACAGCAAAGTATTAGTAGTGATGGCCAGTCAAATGTTGATGTTGTGGCATTACAGTTTGCCTCAAATGTTGCAAGTGTTCAGGTTCTGACGATTAGAAATGGTAATAACTTAGGTAATAAGAACTTCTTTCCTAAATTACCAAGGATATATAAAACAGAAATTGGTGAAGATTCTCATAGTACAGAAGAGAACATAAAAGATAGTTCCGATCTAACGACGAAAGCTTCAGAAGAGGCTCATTCTGAAGAATCTATTTTGTCTTCATTTCTTGCTCAATATTATATGTCTCGAGAAATTCCTAATGAGATTTTATTGAGTCATGTTCCGGAAGATAGCGATATTCTTCAAGAAATGTTGACGTTGAAAGCAGAACGTAAAGTCTCTTTGTCTTATCGCTTACGTGGTGATCGTGTACGCTGGGTAGAAATGGCATTGAGAAATGCTCAGCATGCTTTATCCACTCACTTAGTATCAAAAGCAGGTATACAGAAACGTGTCTTGGCTTTGCAAGAAGAATTAAATTTAGATTATATCCCTGCCCGAATGGAGTGTTTCGATATCAGTCATACTATGGGTGAGGCAACTGTTGCCTCGTGCGTAGTATTTGGTTTAGAAGGAGCTATTAAATCTGAATATCGTCGTTACAATATTAACGATATCGTCGGCGGTGATGATTATGCTGCAATGAAGCAGGTGCTACAGCGCCGTTTTAAAAAAGTTGTTGATAAAGAGAATAACAAGGATAAAGAAAGTAAACTTCCAGATATTTTATTTATTGATGGCGGTAAAGGTCAGGTTACTCAAGCAGTCGATGTCTTATCAGAATTACAAATTTCTGGTGTTGATATTATCGGGGTAACCAAAGGGGAAGGGAGACGACAGGATAGAGATAAGCTAACTGTTTTGACTGGAGATGCATCTGAAACTAAAGAAGACTTATTCTTACCGGCACATTCCAGTGCTCTCCATTTAATTCAACAGATTCGTGACGAAGCTCATAGGTTTGCCATTAGCGGACATCGGCAGCGTCGTAAAAAAGCCAGAAATACTTCCCCTTTAGAAGGTATAGAAGGTTTGGGTCCAAAGCGCCGTCAAGATTTGTTGAAGCAGTTTGGAGGTATACGTGCGATCACTAGCGCCAGTGTTGATGAACTCAGTAAGGTCAATGGAATTAGTGCGAAGTTGGCCGAAAAGATTTATGATGTCTTTCATTCAGAGTAAAGTTTATTTATTAACATATTATGAAACTATTTACTTTGGTTTGATACAAAGTAATGACAATACAATATTCTATAATCAGCTATTTTAGCAAACAGGTTTTCCGTGATTTTTAATCTACCTATTTTTCTTACATATTTACGTATTTTCGCAATACCATTAGTTGTTCTTTTTTTCTATTTAGATATGCCTTTCATGACTGCATTTACTTTTGGTATGGCAGGTCTAACTGATTTTGTGGATGGTTATTTGGCAAGAAAATATGGACAAGAATCACGCTTTGGTGCCTTTCTTGATCCTGTAGCTGATAAATTATTAGTTGCTGTGGGTTTGTTGTTAGTGGTTGAAAGAGAAGGGATATATTGGATGACTTTGGCTGCAATTATTATCATTTCTCGTGAAATCACAATTTCTGCATTACGTGAGTGGATGGCAGAAGTAGGTCAACGCAGCAAGGTAGCAGTTGCATACGTAGGTAAGTTAAAAGCGGTTACGCAAATATTATCGATAATATTCTTACTCTACAATAAAGACTTGTTTGGCATACCCATCAGAGAATTAGGACTGTTTCTCTTGATTATAGCGACCGTATTGACTTTAGTGTCTATGGTTCAGTACTTGCGAGATGCATTCTCTAATCAAGAAAAAGAATAATCAATCATATTCAGATTAGTTATTTATAAAAGCAAACAGTAATAGGCATAAAGTAGGGGGGTGTCTGTTTAACCCTTGGTAATAATCACTAAGCAGCCAATTTTCACTAGTTCAAATAACTCAATAATATCTCGATTAGCCATTCGTATGCACCCGTGTGATGCAGGTAGGCCTAACCTGCCTTCTTCATCTGTACCGTGGATATAAATATAGCGTGAGCGTGAGTCGACATTATTTCCTTGCTTGTCACTTCCTTTATTATGTCCTTGTTCTAATCCATCAAGCCAAAAAATACGACTAGTAATATTATCCTCAGGACTTTTTTCATTGGGGTTATCTAGAATTTCAGCAAGTGTATGAGTATTTTTTCGTGCTTTAAATATGCTTGATATTACTGCGTCCTCACCAAATTTTTCAGAAACTTGATGAGCTCCCAAAGGAGTTTGATAACTCCCAGATTGATTTCCAGTTCCGGCTTCTGCAGAGGAAATTGAATAGTTTTTGCTAATCTCATGGTTTTCTATCAGTAAGAGTTGCTGATCAGCAATAGAGACTATGAGTATGGTTTGTTTGTTATTTGGCTCAGAGATATTTGAAAAGCGTCGTTTTGAATCAGCAATTATTGATTCAAAACGACTGATGTCTTTTTGTTTAGCATTTGAACTGTTAGGTTCTTGTGGCATCAATCCGTATCAGACATATCAATAGCGACCATTTTTTCGTTTTCTTTTTTATCGTCTTTTCTGCGTACTTCTAAATCGGCAAAGTAACTGTCATTTTCACCAGTAATATAATCACCTGTAAACACAGAGCAATCAAAATTCTTCAGGTTTTTATTACCAGCGGTGACAGCATCAATCATATCGTCAATTTCTTGGTACACGAGTCTATCAGCACCAATTTCAGCAGCGACCTCGGCCTCAGTTCTGTTATGTGCGATGAGTTCATGTGCCGCTGGCATGTCGATACCATAGATATTTGGGTGACGTATGGCAGGGGATGCTGAGGCGAAATACACTTTATTTGCGCCTGAATCACGAGCCATTTGTACTATCTCACGCGAAGTTGTTCCGCGAACTATAGAATCATCAACTAACATGATGTTCTTGCCTTTGAATTCTATATCTAAAGGATTCAATTTACGTCGAACAGATTTTTTTCTAAGTGTCTGACCCGGCATAATAAAGGTCCTGCCGATATAACGATTTTTAATATAGCCTTCACGATATGGTACTCCTAGAGTAATAGCCATTTCTAAAGCTGAGGTTCTACTCGTATCAGGAATAGGAATGACAACGTCAATATCATGGTTCTTCCATTCTCTTTTAACTTTTTCAGCTAAGTTATGCCCCATTCGCATTCTTGCTTTGTGTACATAAACTTCATCAATAACAGAATCTGGACGCGCAAAATATACATATTCAAAAATACAGGTGTTGTATCTTGGATTTTCAGCACACTGCTTTGTATGTACTTGGCCATCATGAGTAATGAATATCGCTTCACCTGGCTCAATATCTCTTACAACTTCGTAACCCTGAGTTACTAAGGCAACACTTTCAGATGCCAGCATATAGTCAGTGCCTTTTTCAGTTTCGCGTTTTCCAAATACTAAAGGGCGAATACCGTTTGGATCACGAAAGCCTACAATGCCATCACGAGTAATCATTGCAATCACTGCATATGCACCAACACAGCGCTTATGTAATCCTGCTACGGCAGAGAATACTTCTTCTGGTTCAACGCGGTAAGCTTTGTATTTTTGAAGCTCTTGAGCAAAAATATTAAGTAAAACTTCAGAATCAGAGGTGGTATTAATATGACGTCGATCTTGTCTATAGAGTTCTTTTTTTAGCTCATGAGCATTGGTTAAATTGCCATTATGAGCTAGAGAGATTCCATAGGGTGAATTCACATAAAAAGGCTGAGCTTCTGAATTAGATGAAGAACCAGCAGTAGGGTATCTAAGATGACCTACACCCATGTTCCCTAAAAGCCTTCGCATATGGTTTTCACGAAACACATCTGTGACCAGGCCATTTTTGCGTCGAATATAAAGCCTTTTACCGTCGCTAGTAACCATGCCTGCAGCATCTTGACCTCGATGCTGTAAAACTAACAAACCATCATAAATTTCTTGGTTGACCGGGGTGTTACTTAAAATGCCAATAATTCCGCACATGGGGGATGCTACCTGCGTATTTGATTGTAAATAGGTTAGTAAAAAGTTTGGTTATAAAATATTAATTAATAATAAGAGGGATGATCAATTAATTAGTAGTTGATTCTTCGATACTAGGTGTGATGCCTTCGGGTAAATCGCCAGATGGAGTTAAAAGATTTTTACCTTCTAGTTTCTCATTAACAATGTCATTTAAATCGGCAGGAATTAAGGTTTGTAACCAAGTTGCAGATTCTTGAAATTTAGGAATAAATTTAGATTTTTGCCACATTTCTTGATTAGGAAGCTCAGTCAAGCTAAGTAGCATTGTTAACAGCGTAATAGCTAATGCGCCCAGTGCAACCCCTAAACCAGTACCTAAAATACGGTCAAAGGTTCCTAAACCAATAGCATTCACAAGTTTATGTAGTAGGAAATTTATTATAGCTCCAGCAATCAATACACCTAAAAAAATCAATAATGCTGCAAGGCCAGTTTGTGCAACTTCACTACTGAGTTTGATAGGTAAAGCTTGGGCAATATCATCTTTAAACTTGATAGCCAGTAATATTGCTGCAGTCCAAGTGGTAAGGAAAATCCCCATCCAGACTAGGCCTCGCATGAAACCAATTAAAGCAGTAATTATTATAATTACTACAATTGCTATATCAAAATAATTGAAATCCATTATCTTACCTTCGATCTGTTACTTGGCCTAACGACATATTAAAATGAGACTACTGAGATACAACCAAGCTATTTTGTACAAAGAAGTTCTTCTGGTAGCGTCTCTTCATTGTTTGTTGGGCAGATAGTGCAGAATTTCGATCTTTATGTCCGCCGACCCTTACGCGATATAAAATTTTGTTATTGCTGGTGGTTTGCGTGATATATGAAACATAGCCTTCACCATTCATTGTTTTTGCCAATTTATTAGCACGTGATTGGCTTGAAGTAGCTAATAACTGAATAGAATACTTTCCACCAGAAGTTGATGTTGCTGCAGGTTTTTCCGTTGGTTTAGGTGCTACTTTTTTTGCTACGACTTTCTTTGCAGGGGCTGATTTTTTTACAGCTTTTTTAGGTTCGTTTTCAATCGTAGGTTTAAATGTTTTTTCTTCTTTTATGACAACTTTTGGGGTGCTAGCAACAACGTTATTGTTTGATTGAGAGATGGCGGTTGTATCGGTATTATTAACAGCTGTCGAAGTGTTTATTTGTTGTTCTTCGTTTTTATTAGGTGGTCTAAATGAAAACCCAGGGTTTGAAGAACTTTGACTTGATGTTCCAGTTTTAACAACTGTATTTTCAATTTTTTGAGTGACTGCGCTTACTGTAGAGGTAGCACTATCTGTTACTGCTTCGAGAGTATTTGATGTGCCATTGCTTAATGTAGTAAGTGCACCTGAAGCAGATGCAACAACAGCATTACCTGCATTCTTCACAGAATCTGTAGCTTCATTTACTAAAGTAGCAGCAGAATCTGTAACTTTGCTGGTGGTATCAGAAAGACTTGGAATAGTTATTTCTGGGGCGCCAGGTAGTTTCATTTCTACAACTTCTTGTCTTTCACGGCTTTTGTCTTTTAATAAATAGCCAAGCAGTAAAGCGGCGATAATTGCTAAAACTACTGCACCAATTCCACGTTTTACCATTGCATTATCCATTTTTCAAAGATTCTCCATTATTTACAATTATCTAATATTTCTGATATTACCAGAAAAGAGCCAAAGGCAACTACTCTATCTTCACCTTTAGTAATGTTTTTCAAAGTTTCGCAGGCGTCTTTAAAGCTAGCATAGCTTATGACTTTAGTTAGTATGTTTTGTTTCATATTTTGTTCACTACGTTGGTCAAAATATTGTTCCAACTCACTTAAAGTTAATCCTCTAGAGCCTTTAGTGGCAACGATATGCCATTCATCAATTACATTACCCATGATGTTAATTACTTCAGTAATATCTTTATCACGTAACATTGAAAATAAAGCATAAGTCTTGCCAGTTACTGGGTTTTGTTTTATATATTTAGCTAATTGTTTAGCTGCATGAGGATTATGAGCAACGTCAATCAACCATTCTGGTTTTGTCTGTAAGACCTGCAATCGGCCTATAACTTGAGCGCTCTTTAGGCCACTATTAATAGCATCTTGTGATACAGGCAATATTGATTTGATCGCAAATAAACCAGCAATAGCGGTAGCTGCATTATTTAATTGAAACTCACCTGGCATAAAAGGTAACTCAAAAGTTAGAGATATCTCTTCTGAATTCCATTGCCATTGATTGCTTGAAGTATTATCAGCACTACTATATGGAGGATTGAATGAAAAGTCGGTGTTTATTTGTTGTAGTTCAGCGCCGATTCGATCTGCTTCAGATTCTATAGTTTTAGGTGGATTATTATCACCACAGATTGCTGGAGTCTCATTTCTCATAATGCCAGACTTTTCAATTGCAATAATGCCCCTATCATCACCAAGCCAATCAATATGGTCCACGCCAATACTAGTAATAATTGCTAGAGAAGTATTCCACAAATTAGCCGCATCTAAACGACCTCCTAATCCAACTTCTAGAACTGCTACATCAACATTCTGTTGTTGATAAATAAACATTGCAGCTAAGGTAGAAAACTCAAAATAGGTTAGACTGATCGTGTCACCGTTATCATCAGTGATTGCACATCTAGCATCGTCAATTGCTTTAAATGCTTGAATGATGCTTTCATCATCGACTTGCTTACCATTCAATACTATACGTTCATTGTATTTTATTAAATGAGGTGAAGTGTAGGCACCTGTTTTATAGCCTTCTGCTCGTAAGATAGAATCTAAGAAAGCGACCGTTGAGCCTTTTCCATTAGTACCTGCCACGGTAATAATTGGAAAGCTAGGAGAGAGTAAGTCGAGTTTTTTGGCAACTTTACCTATTCTTTCAAGGCCTAAGTCTATTTCAGAAAGGTGTAATGATTCTTGCCAGAGTAGCCAATCATCTAGAGTTTTCTTCATGTAAATAACACTTTCGTTATATTAAGAAGATTTAGTATTAATACCAAAAACACATCAAA
>CALISP010000059.1 GCA_938041705.1 uncultured Cocleimonas sp.
GGTGTTCATGCCCTAGATCGCTATCATCAAGAGGTAGTAAAATACCGACGCCAAGATCATATCCGTCTAGAATTGCATATACGAAAACGGCGAAGCCCATCAAACCAATAAATATTACGGGCAACCATTGGTCAAAAGTCATTTCTGCAATATTCATTTTACAAACTCCCTTTATCAGTTTCAGCAATGACAACAGCATTTTTCGCCATAGAACGTAAAGTATGGATATAGGCTGACATCAACAAGACATAGACAATTAAAAACATTGTTAGTGAGAAAACAACATTGGATGAGTCAATTGTTGTTACAGCATCTTTAGTTTTCAAAACGCCATAAACTAACCATGGCTGACGACCTGTTTCAGTTACATACCAACCAGCAAGTGTTGCTACCCAGCCTGAAAATGTCATTGAAAAAACAATTCTAAGCATCCATGTAGGCAGTTCTTTTTTCTTTCGTAGTTTAAATACACCTACCCATGAAACCAATAACATCAGCATGCCCATACCTACCATAATACGAAAGCCGAAGAATAATGGTTTTACTGGGGGTGTTTCTCCTTCGAATTCATTCAAACCTTTAATTTCACCTTCTAAGTCATGAGTAAGAATAAGGCTGGCTAACTTAGGAATACCTATTTCAAAATGGTTTTTCTTTTGTTTTTCGTCAGGAATCGCAAATAAAAGTAAGGGTGCTCCTTTTTCTGTTTCCCATACGCCTTCCATTGCGGCCACTTTTTGTGGTTGATACTCCAAGGTATTTAAGCCATGTAAATCACCAACAAAGATTTGAATTGGAATCAAAAATGCAGCAACCCATAAGCTAATTTTTAAACTGTATCGAGGAGCTCTTTTAATATCACCTTTTAATATGCGATAAGCTGAAATGCCTGCTACAAAGAATGAGGCAGTAAGACCTGATGCAAGCATCATATGGCCTAGACGATAAGGAAATGAGGGATTGAATATAATTTCCATCCAGTCTACGGGAAATGCAACTCCGTTGCGCATTTCAAAACCCTGCGGTGTGTGCATCCATGAGTTTAAAGCGAGAATCCAAAATGCAGAGAATGAAGTTCCGATAGCCACCATTACTGAAGAAAAAGTATGCACTTTGCTAGAGACGCGATTTGTACCAAATAGCATCACTCCTAGAAAGGTAGCTTCCAAGAAAAATGCAGTAAGTACCTCGTAACCTAGTAAAGGCCCAGCAATATTGCCAACTTTTTCCATAAAGCCCGGCCAATTGGTACCGAACTGAAATGACATAGTAATACCACTAACGACACCTAGTGCAAAAGTGAGGGCGAAAATTTTGACCCAAAAACGATACATGCGCATCCATACTGGATCTTGTGATATTTCATGGCGAACTTTGAAATAAACTAAAAACCATGCCAAAGCGATTGTGATTGTGGGGAATAAAATATGAAAACTGATATTTGCCGCAAACTGAATTCTTGACAACATCAATGTATCGAAAGTGTCCATTGTCTTAAGTCCAAATTTTGTTTATATAATTTAATATTGATTTATTTTTTACGTAGCTTGTCTTTAATACTAATCACTTTGCCTACACCAGTTCCTAGCTTTACTAGGCGTTGAAGGTTTTTAGCATCCATTTTTTGAAACTCGTCTGACCAGACGCTGGCTTGTTCAAGCAAATCATGAAGTTCTTTGACGCGCTGTTGGGCGTATTTATCTTTGTCATCAGTTGCTTCAGCCAACAAGACGTCTCGTAAAGCAGTAAGGGTAGGCTCTACTTCGCGTTTGCGGCGTTCTTCCATGACGGTAAAAGCCATTGTCCAAATATCACCAATACCGGTGTAATATTCTTTTCTATCACCTTGGATATGTACGGTTTTTACTAGTCGCCATGACTGTAATTCCTTTAAAGCCATACTCACATTGCCACGAGAGATACTTAAGGTTTTGGCGATTTGCTCCGCATTTATCATCTCTTCTGTGATAATCATTAAACCTAAAATTTGACCAACAGTGCGGTTAAAGCCCCACTTACTGCCCATCTCACCAAAATGAAGAATAAAACTTTGTGTTAATGCTGACATAATATAAACCTGTGTGAATATTCTGAACTTTCAGTATTTATTGAAAGTTTAAAATACTATGATTCCCTTGTAAACAATATTGTATTAATTTCAAAAAAACTTGAAGTTATAATTGTTATGTAAGAAAACCTGAAACTGAATGATTAAGTATCTAATATGGATAGTGAAAGTAAATTAAAAGAACTTGGTATCGAATTACCAAAAGTAAGTAACCCACAAGGTAGTTACTGTAATTGTGTCATTACTGGAAACCTTATTTATGTCTCGGGCAAAGGACCTGTTGCAGGATTTGCAGAGATACCTAATGGCAAACTTGGAAAAGAGTACGATGTTGCACAAGGTCAAGTATTTGCAAGAGCTACAGGTTTAGATATTCTTGCTGCGTTAAAAAATGAGCTTGGTTCATTAAATAAAATTAGGCGAGTTGTAAAACTGCAAGGTTTTGTAAATGCAACAGATGACTTTACTCAACACCCAAGTGTATTAGATGGGTGTTCAAATTTAATGGTAGAGGTGTTTGGAGAAAAAGGAGTGCATGCTAGATCTGTTTTTGGTGCAAACTCATTAAGAGCTAATCTCCCCATTATTATTGATTCTATTTTCGAGATTTAGAATGTAAAAAGACACCCCCCCACTTTTGGATGGTTTTACAAAAACAGTCTAGCTCTGCATAAGTTCTCTTTACGTTTTCAAAAAACAAAAAACGTAATATCACTTAAAAGTAGGGGGTATCTTTTTTAGAGGTATTTAAGCTTGTTTAGCCTTAATCCGGTTATCAATAACGTTCTTTAGTGCAATCAATAACCCCATGACTAAAAATGCACCTGGGGGCAAGATCGCTAATAAGAATCCTTGGTAATTATCGAATAAAGTTAGCGTCCAGCTTTCAGCAATAGAGCCGAACATGAGTGATGCGCCTGATAATAGCGTGCCACTTCCTAGTATTTCTCTAATAGCTCCTAGTGCAACTAGTACCAAAGTAAACCCTACTCCCATCATAAACCCATCAAGTGTGGCTCTAGGGATATCGTTCTTTGAAGCAAAAGCTTCTGCACGTCCTATGATCAAACAGTTGGTAACAATCAGTGGAATAAAGATGCCTAGGACGCTATGTAACTCTGGAGTAATAGCATTCATGCTGAGATCGATAATAGTAACAATAGAAGCTATGACTAATACGTAATAGGGAATGCGTATTTCTTTTCGAACCCAGTTACGCGTGAAAGCGATAATCATATTTGAACAGGTTAAGGTAATGATGGTTGCAATGCCCAGTCCAAGTCCATTGATTATATTACCTGTTACTGCGAGTAATGGACATAAACCGAGTAACTGAACCATCCCCGCATTGTTAGTCCAGAGTGCGTCGTTGGTGATTTTTCCGTATGACAGTTGGCGATTAGGTTTGCTCTCAGAATCAACTACGTCTGCTTCAACATCAATTTGATTTGGAGATGTGGCAGACATTAGTTTGACTCCTGATTGGTTTTGTTACTTTGAATTTCAATCGTAAACAATGCATTCATATTATCTTGAGCATAAAGTAGAGTGCTTTTTACTGCGTTGACAATGGCACGAGGTGTAATGGTAGCTCCCGTAAACTGATCAAATTCACCATTATCTTTTTTAACATTCCAAGCCGATAGTTCAGGCTTACTCAGTGACTTATTATTGAAGTCTAATACCCATGGGGTTTTGTTTGGCGGTGTTTTTTTTATTTCCATTTTATCACCTAAACCCGGTGTTTCTTTATGCTTAACGACTCGAACTCCAGTAATGGTTTGAGAAGAAGCACTTACACCGACTAATAAAGTTATTGCACCGCTATAGCCTTTATTCGTGGTTACTTCAAAAATTGCAGTGGCTGCTTGTCCATTTTTAGTGGCGAGATACACAGGTGTATTATTCATAAAACCTATCGCGGATTTATTGGATTTTGTTTTATTAAATTCGGTTTTATTTACAATCACCTTACTGGCAATTAAGTCATTATCATAACTATTCTGCGGGGCTATCTCATTAAGTGCATTCAAAAGCATAGCGGCTTGATTTTCAGCTATTTTACCAGCGGTTAGTTTATCCGTAATCGCCACAAAGAATACGCTGATAAAAGCAAAAATGGCCAAAGATAATCCAGCTTTTTTCATAGCAGTAGCGTGACTGTCATCAGCACTGACTAAATTGCTAAGAAGAGCCTTTATTGAATTCACGACTGATCACCATTATTTGATGGATTCTTCTTAGCATGATTAATAACATGCTTTGAATGACCAAGAACTCGCGGTTGTGTGTAGTAATCAATCAGTGGAACAGCCATATTTAAAATCAAAACTGCAAAAGCAATCGCATCAGGATAATTTCCCCAAGTACGGATAATATAAATCAACACTCCGATACAGGCACCATATATTATTTTACCCATAGGCGTAGTGCTGGCTGAAACTGGGTCAGTTGCTATGAAAAATGCGCCAAGAATACTGGCTCCGCTTATAAGATGAAATAAAGGACTTGCAAAGGTACTAGGTGAGAATAGATAGAATATTGATGAAATTAAGACTAATGAGCCAAGTAATGCTACAGGGATTTGCCAATGAATAATTTTTTTATACAGCAACCATAA